>JAURVS010000222.1 GCA_030655355.1 Sphingopyxis sp. | reverse complement strand
TTCGAACCAGCGTACGGAAACCCGGGCAGATTTACAGTCTGCTGCCTTTAACCACTCGGCCACCTGTCCATGGGGTCCGCTTTGGGAAGCGGTCCAATGGCGAAACGAGGCTTGCCTGTCAATGCCAGTCATGGGAAAGGCCGCCATCTATGAGACAATTTTCCCGTCATCGCCGCCCCGCCAGTCAAAACTCGCGCGGCCAAGCCATTCGCTTCTGGGGTCGCCACGCCGTTCTGGCGGCGCTCGCCAACCCCGATCGCACTGTAAAGCGGATCTGGGGCACGCGCGAAGCGCTCGGCCAGCTCGATCTGCCCCCGGTGATTCCCATCTCCTATGCCGAGGTCACCGACCTTGCGCGACTCGTTGCGCGCGACGCCCCGCACCAGGGACTGGTGATCGAAGTCGATCCGCTCGACGACGTGTTTCTGGGCGATCTGTTGCAGCAGGAAATTGACGCGGACAGCAAGCGCCCGCTCGTTGTCCTCGATCAGGTCACCGATCCGCACAACATTGGCGCGGTTCTGCGTTCGGCGGCGGCGTTCGATGCCGCCGCGATCATCACGCAGGACCGCCACAGCCCTCCCGAAAGCGGCGTTATCGCACGCTCTGCGTCGGGCGCGCTGGAAATCGTGCCATGGGTTCGCGTCGTCAACCTGTCACGCGCGCTCGAGGAAATCGCCGAGGCGCAATATTGGCGCATCGGGCTGATGGGCGACACCGAAACGACGCTCGGGTCGACGCTCGACGGCAGCAAGGTCGCGCTGGTGCTCGGATCCGAAGGCGACGGCATGCGCCACAATGTCATGGAACATTGCGACGTGCTGGCCAAGCTGCCGATCTCGCCGCGCATGGAAAGCCTGAACATTTCCAATGCCGCAGCGGTCGCGCTCTACGCAGTAGCGACAGCGGACGAAGCCTAAATCCAATCCTCGTCACTGCGAGCGTAGCGAAGCCGTTTCCAGCTAGCGGACTTTAATTCCGATGGCTGGAGATTGCTTCGTTGCTACGCGCCTCGCAATGACGACATTGCGTCTCAATCCTCGGCGGCGATCCGGATCTTGAGCCCGTCCAGCGCGTCGGTAAACGGCAGCTGGCACGATAGGCGCGAATTGTCGTCGCGGTCGGTGGTCGAATCGAGCAGGTCGTTTTCGTCCTCGCTCATTGCGGGCAATTGGTCGGCCGCACCGGCTTCGACATGGACATGACAGGTTGCACACGAGCAGCAACCGCCGCACAGCGCGAGCAGTTCGTCAAATCCGGCGTCGCGGATATTTTCCATCA
>JAURVS010000204.1 GCA_030655355.1 Sphingopyxis sp. | reverse complement strand
GGCCGGTGCGACTGCGCTTCGAAAGCGGCCGGCCCGGGCTGTCCTTATGGCGCGAGGATCGCGACGGCGAGGTACAGCAGCAGAGGCAGGCCGAAGCCCAAAAGCGTCAGGGCAACAAAGCCGACGCGCGTCCACAAGACGTCGATGCCGAACTGGTCTGACATGCCGGCGCATACGCCGAAGATCATCCCGTCGCGACGATTCTTGCGAAAACCCTGTTTCATTTCTTTCCTTTCCATCCCGGCCATATGACCGGCGTTATTGAGCGCACCGGCTGATCAGGCGACCAGACCGTGCGAACCGACGGCAGCGAGGAACATCATCGAGCAGTAAAGCGAAGCAACTGCGGCGATCGCGTAGCTCTTGAACGAGTCGACATTGAAATGGGCCATGATATTTTCCTTCCTTGAACCTTCCATCCGGACCGTCCGGTGGATGCCGACACCAATGCAGAGACCGTGCCAAATTCATTCATTGGCGGTTAACCGGGGTTTTCCGGTTCGCGACAGATTATTTCGTCGTAAAAATTACGCCGAGATGGTGAAAATTCCCGTTAGTCGGAAAAATTTCAATGGAACCGATTGCGTGATGGGCTGGCATCGCAATGGGCGCTGCGGTAGGCGAAAAGACAGATGACGCTGATCCGCCTTTCGCTAACCGATTTTCGCAACCACGCCGGCGCGGACATGGCAGCCGCTTCGGGGCTCGTCGCGCTGCACGGCGACAATGGCGCGGGCAAGACCAACATATTGGAAGCGATTTCGCTGCTTGCGCCGGGCCGCGGGCTACGCCGTGCGCCTCTGTCCGACATGGTTCGCGACGGGGCGAGTGGCGGCTTCGCGATCTTCGCCGAGGTCGAGGCCGGCGCTGATCTTGCGCCGGTGTCGGTCGGCACCGGGATCGAGGCTGCGCAGCCGAGCCGGCGGATCGTCCGGATCAACGGCGCTACCGCGGCTGCTACGGCGCTGGGGGAATGGCTGGCAATATTGTGGCTCACCCCTGCGATGGACCGGCTGTTCGTCGAGACTGCGGGCAATCGGCGGCGCTTCCTCGACCGGCTCGTGCTAGCGCTCGATCCGCGGCACGCGCAGCATAGCAATCGCTACGACGCGGCGATGCGCGCGCGCGGGAAGCTGCTTGCCGATTTGCAGACAGCCGACCTCCAATGGCTGGCAAGCCTCGAGGCGCAGCTCGCCGAACATGGTGCGGCAATGGATATAGCGCGGCAGCACATGCTCGCGGGCCTGACAGCTGAACTGGCGGAACAACCCGATGCCCCTTTCGCGCGCCCGCTCCTGACGCTGGTCGACAGCGAAGGCGCAGCGCGGACGGCACCGCACGACGTCGAGGCGCTCAAGACGCTCTTCGCCTCGCGCCGTCGCATCGATGCCGCGGCGGGGCGTGCGACTGCGGGTCCGCACCGCGACGATCTGGCCGCCGTCCACGCTGCGACCGGCCGCGCTGCGTCGCGCTGCTCGACCGGCGAGCAAAAGGCGATGCTGCTCTCGCTTGTCCTCGCGCATAGCGACAGCGTTGCCCGTGCGCGCGGTCAGCGCCCCGTTCTGTTGCTCGACGAGGTCGCAGCGCATCTCGACCCGCTCCGCCGCGGCGCGCTCTACGAGCGGCTGGCGGGGCAGGGCGGGCAGGCATGGCTGACGGGAACCGAGGCGGCGCTGTTCGACGATATGCCGGGACCAGTGTCCCGCTTTCATATCGCCGGTGGCCGGATTGGCCTCGTCTGAGTAACGCCATATTATTGCTTGCCATCTAGGCCTATCGGCAGGGGGCGTTGCGATGGACGGACGGCATAATCTGCACGGTAGAGGCTTCGGACGGCGAGGCTCCGACTTGACGGCTGCACCGACGGTCTCGTCACCTGCCAGCGCTCGGGCGCCTTACATGTCTGAAAATGAGGAGGTATCGAGCCGCGTTTCGGCGCGTCGTATCGTTGCCTGTATATTTGGCGGATTGCTCGCGTTGCTGTGCATCGAAGCGATGTTGTCGAGCACTTCATTGATCACCCCGATCAACACCACCTTCCTCAATGTCATGCGGGTGATCGGGCTTGTGCTCGGCGTGCCGCTGGCCTTGCTCGTCATCGCCAAGCCGCGCCAGCCGATGGGGCTGTTCAAGAAACTGGTAATCCTGTTGTTCCTGCCGTTGCTCACAGGCTTTGTCGGCGGCGAAGTCGCTTGGCGGATCAGCGACTGGACCGAGTTCGGATTTTCATCGGCGAAGTTCGAACCGGCGACCTATCCGATCAAATACGCCAGCCATGGGCGCAGAGGTCGGCGCGATTCGGTCGAGATCGATCCGTTCGCGGTCAAGGAAGGAACCGACATCGCCGTGTCTTCGTGGCAGTTCGATGCGATCTGGCCGCACCAAAGCGACTATTGCATCACGGTGATGCAGCGCCGATCGGCGTCGGGTGCGATCGAGATTCGAAACGATGGCGTGTTCACGCTTCGCGAGCCGGCGCCCGCGGTGCTGACGCGCTGTAACGGCGAAAGTGCATCGGGCGGTGGCGAAGTCTCGCCGTGGGACAAGAAGCCGCTTCGCCGCTGAGTTCGAGGCGCAACGACTGCGCCGCCGATCAAAGGATTTCGAGGACCCGATCTTGCGGCCGGCACAGGCGCACGCCCTTTTCGGTTTCGACGACCGGGCGTTCAACATAGGCGGGATTTGCCGCCATTGCGGTGAGGATATCGTCCTCGCTCGCGTCCTTCAGCCCACGCTCCTCGGCGTCGGTGCCGCGCAGGCGGAGCGCCTCGCGGGCGGTCAGTCCCGCGTCCTTGAACAACTGGCGCAGCTTGTCCGCGCTGTAAGGATTCTTCAGATATTCGACGACAGTCAAATCGACGCCAGGTGTTTCCTGAAGGATTGCCAAGGTCTTGCGCGACGTGCCGCAAGCCGGATTGTGCCAGATGGTTGCTTTCATGGCATGTTTCCTAACGTGGGCTTTCCGAACCGTAAACTCGCTATTCATAGCATATATGGCACAGCTTCCCGCATGAAGGGGAACCACCTGCTTGCCTTTCGCGGCCGATACACGACTTATGCAAAGTCGACGGACCGTAAAAGGCGGCCAATGCGGGGTTGTGTTGCAAGTGAATGATTTGATCGATCGCCGGGCGTTATTGGCCGCGATGGCAGGGGCAGGGGCTATGGCCGCGACCTCGGCGCGCGCGCAACTGCCCAATTGGGTTCAGCAGCCGGTCGCGCCATTGCCGCCGCCGGTCGATTATCTGACTGTCGCCAGAAAACAGCTCGCGATGCAGGGCCGCAATATCCCGCAGAGCGACCGCGTTGGCGTGGTCGATTTCGGACTGCCGTCGTCGCGCCCGCGCTTTGCGCTTGTCGATATGGTCGCGGGCAAGGTCGATATGTTCCCGGTGACGCACGGCCGCGGCTCTGATCCGCAGCATGATGGCTGGCTCAAAAGTTTCTCGAACCGGGTGGGATCGCTCGCGACCTCGCGCGGCGCCTACCGTACCAGCGACTATTATTGGGGCGCCAACGGATCGTCGATGCGCCTCGCGGGGCTGGAGCCCGACAATTACTCTGCCGATTCGCGCGCGATCGTCGTGCATGGCGCATGGTATGCCGATCCGGCGCTGATCGCGACGCAGGGCAAGCTGGGACGGAGCGAAGGCTGCTTCGTCTTTGGCGAAGAGCTGTTGCCGATGATTCTCTACAAGCTAGGGCCGGGGCGTCTGCTGTTCGCCGACCGGCTTAGCGTGCCGCCGCCGATGCCCAAGCCCTTCGAATTGCCGCCGGCCGAGCCGCTGCCGGGAATGGAAAATCTGCGCCGCGCGAGTTCGGTGAATGGCGCTTTGCCGAAGACGGCGGATTAAACCGCAATCGCCCCCGCATTCGCGGGGGCGAGCATCAAATCAATAAATCCCGCTCGTTCCCGGAGTCGTCGTGCGCGCGGTCGTGACTGTCGGCACGACTTCGGGCGGCTTCGGCGCAATGATCGTGGCGGTCGGGCGGCCCGGCTTGGCAAAGCTCGCCACCACCGGCGCATCGCGGCCATAAATGTCCGCAAGCTTCTTCACGCTGCCCTTACCGTCGGGAATGACGGTCCAATAGGCGACATAGACGGGGAAGGGGCTTTCAAAGCCGAACCGCGTCGTCGCGCCGCTGGCGATCGCTTCGCCGAATTCTTCGGGAGTCTTGCCCGCGAACATCACCGCCATCAGGCCCGAAAAATGCAGCGCGCGCTCGGTACGGATGCAGCCATGGCTGAATGCGCGGGCAGCAGCACCGAACGCACCCTTTGACGGGGTGTCGTGCAGATAGATGGCGTGCGGGTTGAGCATCTCCATCTTCATAACGCCAAGCGCATTGCCGGGCCCGGCTTTTTGCACGACCGACAGCGTCTTGCCGCTACCCGTCCACGTATAACCCTGCGCACGCGCGGCGCCCGGATTGCGCGCGATCGTCGCGCCAATGCCTTCGTTGATGATGCTGCGCGGCAGCGTCCACGTCGGGTTGACGATGATCCCGGTCGCCATCGGATTGAGCTGCGGCGTCGGCGTCGTCGACTTGCCGACGACCGCCTTGTGCGTTGCGATGATCGTGCCGCCGTGGACGACGCGCGTCAGATATTCGGGGACATTGCTGACGACATAACGTTCGCCGAGCGCGCGCGGCATCCAACGCCAGCGTTCCATATTGACGCGGATCGCGTTGGCATCGGCGGGCGTTTTCGCTTTCTTGAGCGACGCCTTGAGCACCGCGAAATCAGGGTGAACCGGATCGAGCGTGGCAAGCGTTTCGCTTACCGTGCCCGCGCCGAGTGCCGCCGCGAGCAACGACAGCAAGGGTTCGCTGTCGCCATCGCTGTCGACAATGAACCATTGTTTGCGCGCCGCGTTCGGCGTGCGTCCATCGCGCAAGTGCGTTGCCACAAGCAGGAAGGTATCGGTCGCGACCTTGTCGAGCCGTGCCTGATCACCGCTCATGATCGCGGCCGCAAGTGCATCCGGGCTGTAGTCCTTGGCGAACAGCCCTTCGGCCCCGATGCCCTCGACCGATACCAGCAAGGCTTCGGCATTCTGCTTCGACCAGCTCGGCAAATTCGCTTCGGCTGCGGTTTCGACGACGGGCGCGTCGTCCTTCACCTTGTCGGGTTGCAGGACGACCGAATCCTCCTTGACGCCCGGCTGGGCCAGCACGGGTGCGGCGACGAGGCTAAGAGGGAGGAACAGCGCCGCAGCGGGACGCACCGAAAAGGGGGAGTTTTTCACCATGGTTAAAGCCCATAGCCAAAAAGCATCCACAGTGAAAGTGAGGTGGCGCACAACTCGGCGCAACATCCATTTTCGCATCCCCGACATGATCTGATCACGCCGGGGACGCTAAACAGGTTCAGGCCTTTTCCTCGTCATCCTGACGTGCCAGCCATTCTTCCAGCCACTTGATCGTATAGTCGCCATGAATGACGTCGGGATCGGCGAGCAGGGCCTGATGCAGCGGAATGTTCGTCTTCACCCCGGCGATGACCATTTCCTCGAGCGCACGACGCATCCGCATCATGCAGCTTTCGCGCGTGCGTCCATAGACGATCAGCTTGCCGATCATGCTGTCGTAATAGGGCGGGATCGAATAGCCGGCATAAAGCCCGCTATCGACGCGCACATGCATCCCGCCCGCGGCTTGATAATTGGTGACCTTGCCCGGCGAGGGCAGGAAAGTCCGCGGATCTTCGGCATTGATGCGGCATTCCATCGCATGGCCGCGGAATTCCAGATCTTCCTGCTTCACCGACAGGTCCGACCCGCCCGCAATGCGGATCTGCTCACGTACGAGGTCGAAGCCGGTGATCATTTCAGTCACTGGATGCTCGACCTGAATGCGTGTGTTCATCTCGATGAAGAAGAATTCGCCATTTTCCCACAGAAACTCGATCGTGCCGGCGCCGCGATACTGCATCGCAGCCATCGCGTCGGCGCACACTTTGCCCATGCGGGCGCGTTCGTCGGCCGAGATGATCGGCGAAGGGGCTTCTTCGAGCACCTTCTGGTGGCGGCGCTGGAGCGAGCAGTCGCGCTCGCCCAGATGGATTGCGGTCCCCCGGCCATCGCCGAATATCTGAAACTCGATATGGCGCGGGTTACCGAGATATTTTTCCATATAGACGGTCGGATCGCCAAACGCAGCAGCCGCTTCGCTCGACGCCTGGCCCATCAGGCTTTCGAGGCTGTCGGCGTCGGGAACGACCTTCATGCCGCGCCCGCCGCCGCCCGAAGCGGCCTTGATCAGCACCGGATAGCCGATTCCCTCGGCAATCTGGCGCGCTTCGTCGCCATAGGTCACCGCACCGGGCGAGCCCGGTACGACCGGCAGACCTAGCGCGACAGCGGTGCGCTTCGCCTCGACCTTGTCGCCCATCGTGCGAATATGTTCGGGTTTCGGCCCGACGAAGATCATGTCATGCGCCTCGATGATCTCGGCGAAGCGCTCATTCTCGGACAGGAAGCCATAGCCCGGATGGATCGCGTCGGCGCCGGTAATCTCGGCCGCCGAAATGATCGCCGGGATGTTAAGATAGCTGTCCTTGGCCGCGGGCGGGCCGATGCAGACGGCTTCGTCGGCAAGCCGGACGTGCATCGCATCGGTGTCGGCGGTCGAATGGACGGCGACCGTCTTGATGCCCATTTCGTGGCATGCGCGGTGGATACGCAGCGCGATCTCGCCGCGGTTGGCGATTAGGAGCTTTTCAATGGCCATGTTTTGATCAGCCGATGGTGAACAGCGGCTGGTCGAATTCGACCGGCTGGCTGTTCTCGACATGCACGCCCTTGAGCGTGCCCGACGCTGGTGCGACGATCGGGTTCATGACCTTCATCGCCTCGATGATCAGGATCGTATCGCCGGCCTTCACCGCCGAGCCAACGGCGGCAAAATTGGGGGCGCCGGGTTCGGGCGAAAGATAGACGGTGCCGACCATCGGCGACTTCACCGCGTCGGCGAAACTGTCGACGGCGGGTGCTGCCGTGACAGCGGCCCCGACTGCAGCGGGAGCGGCGGCTGCGACGGGTGCTGCTGCGGGCGCATAAGCGACCGGGGCGGCGGTCAGTGTGCGCGCAACGCGGATTTTGCGCTCGCCATCCTCGACTTCGATTTCGGACAATCCGGTGTCGTCGAGCAGCTCGGCGAGCGCGCGCACATAGGCCGGATCGATGTTGATGCCATTGTCTTTATGGTCACCCATGAGAATTTTTCCTGTTGTTGCGGCGTCCGTTCGAGGGACGCTCAGACCCCGTTTTTGATGCGCCCTATTGTCAGAGAC
>JAURVS010000203.1 GCA_030655355.1 Sphingopyxis sp. | reverse complement strand
GCGGGCAAAATTGCGTTTCATTCGATTGTCTCCCTGAACTCCTGTGCGCCCCTTCTGCCCGCAGCCCCGACCAAAGACATCCGATAATCGACGAACAGCAAAGCGATGCTATCTGGACAGCGCCGAAAAGGCGGTTACGGCAAAGCCAATGGCGACGATCCCCCCAGCAGATGGCGAAGACCCGGTAATACCGACGGCGACGCCCAAAGCCCCCTCACCGCTCAGCTATCCCGATTTCCGCTATTTCTGGGTGGCGCGTTTCACCGCGGTGATGGCGACGATCGCGATCGTCGTCGTGATCGGTTACCAGCTCTATGACACCGCACGCACCGACTATGGCATGTCGATCCGGGACGCGTCGTTTCAACTCGGCCTCCTCGGGCTATTCCAGTTTGTTCCGCTCGCGGTCCTCACCCCCGTTGCAGGATGGGCCGCCGACCGTTTCGAGCGGCGCAGCGTCGCGATCTTTTCTAACCTCATCGATCTCCTCATCGCCGCGACGCTCGGCTGGTTTACATGGATCGACGGGCTGACGCTCAATCTGCTCTTCGGCCTTGCCGCGCTCCACGGCGTCGCGCGCGTTTTTTCCGGCCCCGCCATGAGCGCGATCGCGCCGAACATCGTGCCGCCTGCGGTGCTGCCGCGCGCGATCGCGATGAGCAGCATCGCCTGGCAATCCGCGTCGGTGATCGGCCCCGCCGCGGGCGGCCTCATCTACGCTGCGCACCCCGGCTCTGTATATGTCTTTTCGGCCATCCTGCTCGCCGTATCGGCCTTTACACTGAGCCGCGTGCGACCGGTCCAGCCACCGCCCGCAGAGGTTCGCCGCCACCCCCTGCGCGAGATGGTCGACGGGCTGCGCTTTGTTTGGGTCGAGCGCTTCCTGCTCGGCACGATCACTCTCGATCTGTTCGCCGTTCTGCTCGCGGGCGCAACGGCGATGTTCCCCGTCTTCGCGCGCGATATCTTGCACGCCGGGCCCGAAGGCGCAGGGTTGATGCGCGCCGCCGTAGCCTTCGGATCGGTTGCGGTCGCAGTGGGCCTCGCCATCCGTCCGATCGAGCGCAACGTCGGAGTGAAGATGTTGTGGGCGGTCGCAGTATTCGGCGTCGGAACCGTCATATTCGGCCTCTCGACCAATTTGTTCCTTTCGCTCGCGATCCTTGTCCTCATGGGCGCGGCCGACATGTTCTCGGTCTTCGTGCGCGGGACGCTGATCCAGCTCAACACCCCCGATCACATGCGCGGCCGCGTCAGCGCTGCATCGGGCCTCGCGATTTCAGCGTCGAACGAGCTTGGCGAAATGCGCGCCGGCGCAATGGCCGCCGCTCTGGGGCCAGTCAGCGCAGTGGTCGTGGGCGGCGCCGCAGCGGTTGGCGTCACGGCACTTTGGGCGTGGATATTCCCTGAGCTCCGGCGCGCAAAAACCTTTGAACCGCAGTTCAAACAAAGAAGCGACTAAACTGAATTCCGTTCGCCGCATCCGGTGCTCATTCCGCCTAAACCCTATTGTCAATTTATTTAGTTGAGTTATTCTTTTCTCACCCGTCACCGCGATTCCCCCTCTCTCCTCCCGACGGAGTGACCGCCATGCATGATTCGAATATCCGCTACAAAATCCTGACCATTCCCGGCCTCTACAACAGCGGCCCGACCCATTGGCAAAGCTTGTGGGAACGTCGTTTCACCAATTGCGAGCGAGTCGAGCTCGGCGATTGGGACGAGCCTTCGAAAGATCAGTGGGTCGAAC
>JAURVS010000201.1 GCA_030655355.1 Sphingopyxis sp. | reverse complement strand
AGGGGAAGGAACCGGCGTTGCTTCATCAGCGCAAAGGAACCGGTCATTGAAAATCCACTTTTGTAACCCGACATCCGGCCAGTGCCGGAGTGATGAGGCAATATTGTTGTCGCCCGGGCGACTTATCGGTTAGGGCTTGCGGGGTCAAAGCCCATTTTGGGACCCTCATTGGAACGGACACGCCGACAGGGATCATGCTGAGCCTTCCGAACATCCTGACATTATCGCGCATCCTGGCGGTGCCCATTCTGCTTTTCCTCTTGTGGCCGGGGGTGGTCGAAGGATCGCATCAGCCCAAGTCGATCGACTATGCCTTTGCCTTTGGCCTGTACTGCCTGATGGGCATTACCGATTATTTTGACGGTTATGTTGCACGCTCGCGCGGGATCGTGTCGCGGCTCGGCGCATTTCTCGATCCGATCGCCGACAAGATCATGATCGCGGCCGTCATCCTGCTGCTGGTCTTTACCCGTGATATCACCGGATATCATGTGATCGCCGCGCTGATGATCCTGCTGCGCGAAATCATTGTGTCGGGTCTCCGCGAGTTTCTCGCGACATTGCAAGTATCGATGCCGGTAACGCAACTCGCCAAATGGAAGACGACATTTCAGCTCGTCGCTTTTGGCGCGCTGATCCTCGCCGGCGCGCTGCCTGACATGCTGTGGATTAAGACCGTAGGGCTGGCCTCGCTGTGGGGGGCTGCCGCGCTGACGCTGGTTACCGGTTGGGATTATCTGCGCGTCGGCCTGAAGCATATGGATTGAGCGCGATGGCGCTGAACATCGCCTATTTTGCGTGGATCCGTGAGCGTATGGGAGTCGCGGATGAGACTGTCGATATTCCCGCTGATATCACGCATGTCGGCGAATTGGTCGCGTGGCTTGCGGCGCGGGATTCGCGCGGCGCGCATGCTTTTTCTGAGCCAAAACGCATCCGCGCGGCGATCGATGGCGTGATGATGGGCCCCGACGCCCCGCTTGAAGGCGCGCGCGAACTCGCGTTGTTCCCGCCGGTAACGGGAGGATGATCCGCGTTCTCGTGCAACGGGCGGCAATCGATATCGGCGCCGAATTCGACCTGCATGATGCGGGCGGGCATGGCGCCAGCGCCAGTTTTATCGGGCGGGTGCGCGGCGATGACGATCTGACCGAGTTGTTTCTCGAGCATCATCCAGTGATGACAGAAGCGGGGTTGGCCGATCTGGCGCATGCTGCGGTGGACCGTTGGCATCTTGCCGCGCTGACTCTGATCCACCGTGTCGGTGCGATGACACCCGGCGAAACAATTGTTCTGGTATTGGCAAGCAGTCCGCACCGGGCCGAGGCGTTGGCCGCGTGCGAGTTTCTGATCGATCGGCTCAAGACTGACGTCATGCTGTGGAAGCGCGAAACATTTGCAGGCGGCCGCGCGGCGTGGGTTGAGCAGCGCGAGGGAGATCATGGTCGCGCCGAGCGGTGGGACGGCTAATTCGCCTTATGCTTGCGGAAGATATCCGCGAGCATCCGGAACTCGTCGGACCGCGGGCTGCCCTTGCGCCACACCAGCGCTATCGTGCGCCAGTCATGGTCCGAATCGAGCGGGCGCGTGTCGATATCGGTGTGATCGAGAATCCCGGCCTCGATCGCCATCTGCGGCAGCATCGTGATCCCAAGGCCGTTGTCGACCATTTGCACCAAAGTGTGCAGCGAGGTTCCCATCATCCGCGCACCAGCGCGCAGTTCAGGGCGGTTGCACGCGGCGAGGACATGGTCTTTCAGGCAATGCCCGTCCTCAAGCATCAGCATCTGTGACGGGTCGATCTGATCCGCGCTGACCATCGCGGGCAAGTTTTCGGATTGGTCGCCGGGAAAGGCGACGAACAGGGCATCGTCGAACAAGGCCTCGCTCTCGACATCGCCGCAGGCATAGGGGAGCGCGAGCAGTACGCAATCGACGGTGCCATGGTGCAAGGATTCGCACGCCTGTGCGCTGGGTTCCTCGCGAAGGAATAGTTTGAGCGCAGGCCGTTCCTTGCGAAGACGCGGGAGCAATCCGGGGAGGAGGAACGGCGCGATCGTGGGAATGACGCTCATCCTGAGTTCGCCGACCAGCGGCGCCGCGGCCGCCGCCGCCATATCGGCCAACTCCTCTGCTTCTCGCAAAACGCGATGCGCCTTTGCGACGATCGCATTGCCCAGAACAGTGAAGCGCATGACGCGGCGGGTGCGTTCGACAAGCGTCTGGCCAAGCAGGGTTTCAAGTTCGCGAATACCCGCCGACAGGGTCGACTGAGTGACGTTGCATGCGTCGGCGGCGCGCCCGAAATGGCCATGCTCGTGCAGCGCGACGAGATATTGCATCTGTTTTAGCGACGGGAGGTAATTATACATTGATCGCATATAGCAATGGTGCGCGCCATTTTGAATGAGTTTGTCGATTAAAAATCAAAGCCAAACTGGCGGCGAATGTTTCCGTGGTTCCGGTGACGCCGTGATAGCAAAGCCCGATTAATCAGCGAGAAAGGGCGATATGGCGATTTCCCGTTTTCTGATCGGCGGCGTGGCGAGCGCGCTTTTGCTCACCGGCGGAGTCTTTCTGTGGAAGGGCTATTCGCAGGTCGCCGAAGAGGACGTGCTGCCTGACCCACCGCCTGCCTTGCCCGCAATCCCTGTGGCGGACGCCAACGCACCGAAACACGGACCCGCGCCGCCGGCGCTGCCCGCCGCCAAGGAGGCTTCGCGTGAAGAACGACGCTTCAACCGCTTCGACCGGGACCGGAACGACAAGATCAGCCGCATCGAATTGATGTCGTCGCGGACCGCGGCATTTCGCAAGCTCGACGGTGATGGCAACAATCTGCTGACCTTCGAGGAATGGGCGGCGGTGACGGGGCAGCGCTTTGCCGGTGCCGATGGGGACAAGTCGGGCGAGCTCACGCGAGCGGAGTTTGCGACGACGGCGCCGAAGCTGGCGGTGAAGGGGAAGTGTAGTTGTTAAAACGAAAGAGGTCAGGCGGCGACGCCGTCGGCTTGTTTGATCCACTCGGCCAACGCGGAACCGGCGCGCTGTGTGTAGCCGAGTTTCCGGTCCTTCTTGCGCACATCTTCGGCGAGCGGCGGGAAGAGGCCGAAATTGACGTTCATCGGCTGATAGCTTTCGGCATCGGCACCGCCGGTAATGTGCCCGAGCAGTGCGCCGAGCGCGGTTTCGGGCGGCGGTGGCGGCAGATCGCGGCCACCGAGTTCGGCCGCGGCGAAGCGCGCCGCAACGAGGCCGATCGCGGCGCTTTCTACATAGCCTTCGCAGCCGGTGATCTGCCCCGCAAAGCGGATATGCGGCGCCGATTTGAGGCGGAGCTGGCCGTCGAGGAGTTCGGGTGAGCGAATGAAGCTGTTGCGATGGAGCCCGCCGAGGCGCGCGAATTCCGCCTTTTCGAGGCCGGGGATCGTACGGAACAATTCGACCTGTGCGGCATGTTTGAGCTTGGTCTGGAAGCCGACCATATTCCACAGCGTGCCAAGCGCATTGTCCTGCCGCAACTGGACGACTGCGTAGGGCCAGCGTCCGGTGCGCGGATTGTCGAGGCCGACGCCTTTCATCGGGCCAAAGCGCAAGGTTTCAGGGCCGCGTTCGGCCATCACTTCGATCGGCATGCAACCTTCGAAATAGGGGGTGTTCGTTTCCCATTCCTTGAATTCGGTCTTGTCGCCGTCGACCAGTCCCTGGACGAAGGCGTGATATTGATCCTTGTCCATCGGACAGTTGATATAGTCCTTGCCGTCCCCGATCGGCCCGACCTTGTCCCAGCGGCTCGCCATCCAGGCCACGTCCATGTCGACACTGTCGCGGTAGACGATTGGGGCAATGGCATCGAAAAAGGCAAGGGCGTCCTTGCCCGTCGCTTCGCCAATGCTCGACGCGAGGCCCGCTGCGGTAAGCGGGCCGGTGGCGACGATCGTCAGGCCTTCGGACGGCAGGGTGTCGACGCGTTCGCGGATGATGGTGATGTTCGGATGATTTTCGAGTGCGCTCGTCACGCCGCCCGAAAAGAGATCGCGGTCGACCGCGAGCGCCGAACCCGCAGGCACTTTGTGGACATCGGCTTCGCGCATGATGATCGAGCCGAGGCTGCGCATCTCGCGATGGAGCAGGCCGACTGCGTTGCTGTCGCCGTCGTCGCTGCGAAAGCTGTTCGAGCAGACCATCTCGGCAAGCGTGTCGCTCTGATGCGCGGGCGTCATGTCGCCGCCGCCGCGCATTTCGGAAAGGCGCACGCGGTATCCGGCTTCGGCAAGTTGCCATGCCGCTTCCGAACCGGCGAGTCCGCCGCCGATGATGTGAATGTCGTGGGCCATTTACGCTATCCGTTGACTAATGCTTGTGGAGCCGCGCACTAGGCCGGTTACGACCAAGATGCAAAGGGGCCGGAATGAGCGCGGAACGGAATTGGGATCGGGCGCGGTGGCTGTGGCTGCTGGCGCTGGTTGGCGGGATCAGTTTTTTCGTAGCGGTCTTTCTTCGGCTCGATGGCCCCGCAATATGGGCGTGGAAGACGACCGGGGTCGGATTTCTGGCGCTATGGGCCGCGGCGAATGCGCGCGGGCGCGACGGGTGGCTGATCGCGGCGGTCTTAGGATTTGGCGCGCTTGGTGACTATTTGCTCGACGCGCGGGGGCTGATCGTCGGCGCGACGGCCTTTGCTGTCGGGCATTTGCTTGCGATCACTTTTTACCTGATCAACCGGCGCGAGGCGCTGACGCCGTCGCAGCGGCTGCTCGGCTGGCTCACGATGCCGGCGACGCTGGCGATTGTCTGGGGGATGCTGAGCCCCGCGCCCGGCTGGTGGCATGCTGCAGTCTATTCGCTGTTTGTCGCGGCGATGGCGGCAACGGCGTGGATGAGCCGCTTTCCAAGATATCGGACCGGCATCGGCGCGATGATGTTCCTCGCGAGCGATCTCTTCATCTTCGCCGGGGAGGGTGGAGTGCTCGGCAAGGATGTGACCATGTGGCTCGTGTGGCCGCTCTATTTCGGCGGACAGGCGCTGATCGCATGGGGTGTCGTCAGCACGCTGAGCAAGGAAGCGACGGCCTAGCCATCCCACGCAGCGATCGTCGTCCGGTGCAGCAGGCGGTCATGGCCGTCGTATCCGCCGGTCGCGCGGTGGAGCAGCGAGCGATTGTCCCACATCACCAGCATGTCGGGCTCCCACGCGTGGCTGTAGCGGAATTCTTCGCGCCCCTGCCACTGAACGAGTTCGTAGAGCAGCGGCAGCGCTTCGCTGTCGTCGAGCCCGTCAAAGCCGATGATATAGCCGGCGCAGCCGAACAGCCCCTTGCGGCCCGTCTCCGGATGCGCGCGGACGAAAGGGTGTAGCTGGGTGTCAAGCGCCTCATCGCCCGAGCGGATGTCCATGCTGCGGCTCTTGTCGTTCGCGCCATACATGCCTGATGGCGCATAGCCCGCACGGGCGCTGTGGATCGCCTGCAACCCGTCTACGCGGGCGCGAAGACCGGCGGGCATGGCGTCGAGTGCGGCATGCTGGTTCGCAAATTCGGTGTTGCCGCCGACGGGCGGCATGGTGATGCCGAAGAGGCAAGTGCCTGCCGGGGGCCGAGCCTGAAAACTCCAGTCGCTGTGCCAATTTTCGGCGAATAGCGGCGCGGTTTCGTCGGCCTTGCGTTTGACCGCGATGATGTGGTCGTGGCCCGCAATGGGGCGGATGAACGGGTCATCGCCAAAGCCGCCGAAATAGCCTGTGAAGCGCTCAAGATCATCCTCGCGCAGCGGTTGATCGGGAAAAGCGAGGACGTGATGGTCGAGCCATGCGGCGCGGATTTCGGCGACGGCGTCAGGGTTGAGCGGCCGTGTCAGGTCGACGCCGGTGACGCGGGCGCCGCACGATTGGCCGCTAGGGATGATGGTGAGCGTCATGCCACGATGCTGCGCCGATTGATCCGCCCGGTCAATTAGGAGCGGCGGACTGCCCTGAAATCTCGCCGAACTGATTGGCGCCCGACCAGAGGGCATCCACAGTTCAGCGGGGCGCCATCTTTCTCTTACTAATCTCGTCCGCGGGGACCAACATGGAGAAGACTGATGTTCCTGCTAAAGAAGCTGGCGTTGACCGCATTGATCGGTGCCAGTGCGCTGGCCGCATTGCCCGTTGAGGCCGACGCACGCGACCGCCACCACCGCAATTCCTATTATGGCCACCGCGACAATGATCGGTATCGCGACGATCGCCGCGACTATCGGCGTGATTACCGCCGCGATTATCGCAGCAGCCGCTATCGCGATCGTGATCGTGATCGCCGCTATTATTGCCGCCGCGGCAGCGGGACGACGGGCCTGATCGTCGGCGGCGCAGCGGGTGCGTTGCTCGGCCGCGAGGTTGATCGTTATGGCGACCGGGTTCCCGGCACGATCATTGGCGGCGCCGCCGGCGCGCTGCTCGGCCGAGAGATCGATCGCGGCGGGCGGCGCTGCTGATCTGGCTATAACTGCGGGGCGGCCGCTGTTCTCGCTTGGCGGGAACGGCGGCCTTCGCGCATTGGTGATAATTTTGCCCCACATCGACGAATTTGGCGGTAGGGATAGTTCCACGGATTGTGCGCGTGCTGATCCAACTGGAGACCGCAATGAATGTTCCGATGAAACTCGCATTGTCGCTGAGCCTGGGTCTGTCACTTACGGTCTTGCCTGCGCAAGGCATTGCGGCGCTCCAGCAAGGTGCGAAAGCGCCGGACTTCACGCTCAATGCCGCGCAAGGCGGTAAACCCTTTGTTCTGTCGCTGAAGCAAACGCTGAAAAAAGGGCCGGTTGTGCTCTATTTCTTTCCAGCCGCCTTCACGACGGGCTGCACGATGGAAGCGCATCTTTTTGCCGAAGCGAATGACGACTTCAACCGGCTGGGTGCGCGCGTCGTTGGCGTGACCGCGGGGAATATCGATCGCATTGCGGAGTTTTCGAAGTCCGAGTGCCGCGACAAATTCGCTGTTGCCGCCGATCCGGGCGCCAAAGTCGCGGTCAAATATGACACGACTATCGCGGGACCCAACAAGACGACGCTTTCCAACCGGACGTCGTTCGTCATCGCGCCGAACGGGAACATCCTGCTGAGCTATACCGACAGCAAGCCGCAGGCGCATGTCGAAAAGACGCTGGCGGCAGTCCGCGCGTGGAAGGCGCGCCAACGCTAGGCTAGCGTCTCAATCGCGCTTTTGCAGGCTTACGACCGCATGGATCGGTAGCTCGGCATAAATATGCGGGAATAGATCGCCGCCGCGCGCTTCTTCCCAGCGGATCGCGTCGCCGAGGAGGATCAGGTCCACCTCGGCGATCATCAGGCCGGTCTGGCCCGCGAAATATTTGGCGATCGTCGCTTCAAGCTGTTCGCCGGTCGACAGGTGGATATAGCCATCGGCAATATCCACCGGCGCCCCCCGAAACACGCGCTCACGCTCGAAATCGGCCCATTGTTGCTGGGTTAGCACCTTGAAGGCCGTCGATGCGGTCATTCGGGCGCGGCCTCGGTTGGGGTTTCGGATTCGGGAGCTTCGCCTTCAGCGCCTTCGACGACTTCGACCAATTCTTCGTCGCTTTCCTCGATCAGCGCAGCCGAGACGACATGCTCGTCCTTGGCGACATCGAACAGGCGCACGCCCGCCGAACCGCGTCCGATGACGCGCATCGAGTCGAGGCCCATGCGGATCAGCTTCGCCTGGTCGGTCACCAGCATGAGCTGATGCACCTTGGTAGCCGGAAAGCTTGCGACGACGGGTCCGTTTCGGCCGATATTGTCGATATTGGTGATGCCCTGACCCCCGCGACCGGTGCGGCGATATTCATAGGCCGAGGACAGCTTGCCGTATCCGTTCGCGCAGACCGTCAGGATGAACTCCTCGCGCGCGGCCAGTTCTTCCATCCGATCGGCAGGCAGCGTCGCGTCGTTCTCATTGTCTTTCCACGGCGCAGCGCGAAGATAGGCTTCGCGCTCGTCACCGGTCGTTCCGACCTTGTGCAGGATCGAGAGCGAAATGACTTCATCGCCGTCGGCGAGGCGCATTCCGCGAACACCAGTCGAATTGCGGCTCTGGAACTCGCGGACGTCGTCGCCGGCGAAGCGGATGGCTTTACCTTGACGCGTTGCGAGCAGGACATCGTCGCTCTCGTCGAGCAGAGCCACACCGATCAGGCGATCATCCTCGTCCTCGCCTTCGAACTTCATGGCGATCTTGCCGTTCGACGGCACATTGGTGAATGCGTCCATGCTGTTACGACGCACGCTTCCCTTCGCGGTTGCGAACATGACGTGCAGCTTGCCCCATTCGGCCTCGTCCTCGGGCAGCGGCAACACGGTCGAGATCGTCTCGTCCTTGCCGAGCGGCAGGAGGTTGATCATCGGACGGCCGCGCGTCGCGGGTCCGCCTTCGGGCAGGCGCCACACTTTCATGCGGTAGACCTTGCCGGAAGTCGAGAAGAAGAGAACCGGCGTGTGCGTCGAGGTGACGAACAGCTCGGTAATAACGTCTTCGTCCTTCGTCGCCATACCCGCGCGGCCCTTGCCGCCGCGCCGCTGGGCGCGGAACGTGTCGAGCGGCGTGCGCTTGATATATCCGTCGAGAGTGACAGTGACGACCATCTCTTCACGCTCGATCAGATCTTCATCGTCGATTCCATCGGCGGCTGGGGCGAGAAGCGTCCGGCGCGGTTTCGCGAACTCGTCGCGAACGGCGACCAGTTCTTCGCGCATCACAATATAAAGCTTCTCGCGGTCAGCGAGGATTTCAAGCAGTCCCTCAATCTCGTCCGCCAATTCCTTGAGCTCTTTGGCGATATCGTCACGGCCGAGCGCCGTAAGGCGATGCAGGCGAAGGTCGAGGATCGCTTTGACCTGTACCTCGGACAGTCGGTAGCTCGAGCTGTCGTCCATCTCGCCGTCAATGGCTTCGACGAGGCGGATATAGGGGGCAATGTCGCCAATCGGCCATTCGCGGGTCAAAAGCGCGTCGCGCGCAGCCGCTGGGCTCGACGAGCCGCGGATGATGCGAACAACTTCGTCGAGATTGCTGACGGCAACGACAAGCCCGAGCAAGATGTGCGCGCGGTCGCGGGCCTTCGCGAGTTCGAACTTGCAGCGCCGGGTGATCACTTCTTCGCGGAAGGCGATGAACGCCTCGAGGATCGTCTTCAACCCCATCATTTCGGGGCGACCGCCGCGGATCGCGAGCATGTTTGCGGGGAAGCTCGACTGTGCTGGCGTGTGCCGCCACAACTGATTGAGGACGACTTCGGCAGTCGCGTCGCGCTTCAATTCGATAACGACACGCACGCCTTCGCGGTTCGATTCGTCGCGGATGTCGGATACGCCCTCGATGCGCTTGTCACGCGCGGCCTCGGCGATTTTTTCGACGAGGCCCGACTTGCCGACCTGGAAGGGGATTGCAGTGAGGACGATCGACTGGCGATCGTTGCGGCCTTCCTCGATGACATAATTCGACCGCATCATGATCGAACCGCGGCCCGTGGCATAAGCAAGTCGCGCGCCGCCCTGGCCGAGCATCGTCGCGCCAGTCGGAAAATCGGGACCGGGAATGATGGCCATTAGGTCATCGAGAGTGATTTCGGGGTTGTCGATCGTCGCCAGCGTCGCGTTGATCACTTCGCCCAGATTATGCGGCGGAATATTGGTCGCCATGCCGACCGCAATGCCGCCCGCCCCGTTGACGAGCAAGTTGGGATAGCGCGCCGGGAGAACCGTCGGCTCGGATTCCGAGCCGTCATAGTTGGGCTGGAAATCGACGGTGTCCTTGTCGAGATCTCCGAGCAGCGTGTTGGCGACTTTTGCGAGGCGCGATTCGGTGTAGCGCATAGCCGCCGGCGGATCGGGATCCATCGATCCGAAGTTGCCCTGACCATCGACGAGCGGAACGCTCATCGACCAGTCCTGCGTCATGCGCGCGAGCGCGTCGTAGATCGAACTGTCGCCATGCGGGTGATATTTACCCATGACGTCGCCGACGATACGCGCCGATTTGCGATAGGGGCGTCCGGCGACATAGCCGCTTTCGAACGCCGAATAGAGAATGCGACGGTGGACCGGCTTCAGCCCGTCGCGCACATCGGGAAGTGCGCGGCTGACGATCACGCTCATCGCATAGTCGAGATAAGACGTCTTCATTTCATCGACGATGTTGATCGACGACACGCCGTCCTCGGACGGTTGCATAGGCGTATTTTCTTCGGTCAAAACCCGGCCTTTTTTCGTTCTTTCGGGAGGAGTTTTCAGATTAGCCGATGGGCTGTGCGAATGCCAGCGATTCGGTCATTTTTTCACTGTTTTTTTGGGCGCAAAAACGAGGCCGAAACGCAGTCGGTTCTGAGGTTAAAAGCCGCCTGTTGCTGTGGCGTCATGGCACAATTTCGCAGCTTGCCAATCGATGCGTCACGCCTAAAGGTCGGAGGTGATGACCGCACCTCCATCTGGCGCCCGCCGATGACCCTGATCGCGCTGATCGGCGCCAGCGAAGTCTTGCCCGATGGCGGTCTGCGTGCGCTTGTTACCGTCGCCGGCGAGACGCTCATCGAACGGCAAGCGGCGCGTCTGGTCGATGTCGGGGTCACCCATATCGCTGTTGCGGTCGGCGCGGTGCCTGCCGATTTGCTCGCGACCTGCGACCGCATTCGCCGACGTGGGTTGAAAGTAACCCCGGTGCGCGCCGCGGCCGATCTGCTCGGCATGGTCGAGGGCGACGACCGGATCATCTTGGTCGCTGACGGGCTGCGCGCCGGCGGAACGCATTATGCTGCGATCGCGAAACCGGGATCGCCCGCCATATTGGTGACGGGCGACACCCCGCTGACGCAGGGGTTTGAGCGCATCGATGCGACGCGGCGCTGGGGTGGGCTGGCGTCGATTTCGGACGCGATGATCGCCGAGCTCGCCGCGATGCCCGGCGAATGGGACATGATGCTCACGCTGCTCCGGCTTGCGGTGCAATCGGGCGCACGGCGGCTGTATTGCGAACCGGCGCTGTTCGAACAGGGCGAGATTGCGATCGTCACCGATCGGCCGACAGCGGCGCTGATCGAACAATCGAGCCTGCAACAGGTCGAATATGGCGGGATGGGGCTGGGGCGATCCGCGATCATGATGCCGTTGATCCGTCTCGCTGGGCCGGTGCTGGTCAAATCGCCGGTTACGGCGCGCTATCTGCCCTATGTCACGGGGCTGCTGTGGATCATGGTCGCGCTGCTCGCAGCGAGCGGGCTTGCCGCGGCGGGCGCGCTCGTGGCGATTTTCGGGGGATTGGGGCTGGCGGCGATGCGCTTCCTCTCCGCATTTCGTGCCGAAAGCGCGGCGCAGGACCGAGCGCGCGATGTGATCCGGACTTTTGCATGGGTCCTGCTCGCTATCTTCCCCTGGCTGCTGTCGCTTGCCGGACCCGGGCACGCGATGCCGCTGTTTTCGGAGGCCGCGCTCGCGCCGTGCCTTGCCGCAACGATCCTGCTCGCGCGGTCGCTTTATGAGGATTCGGGCGAGCAGCGGCGTTTCCACTGGTTGCTCCCCGATGCCGATCAGGCGTGGATCATGCTCGCGCCCGCGCTGCTGTTCGGGATGGCTCCGCTGATGTTCGCGATCCTGCCCTTGCTTGCACTGTTCCAGATATTGCTGTGGGTCCGGCTCGCGCGGCGTCCGGAAGCACGGTAAAACAGTGGCATTGAAGGTTTAAGGCCTATTAACTCCATGCTGCTATTGGCGGATGCGCATGAGTGAATCCTTTTCCTCTCCCGGCATCGACCCGCCTTCGCCGACATTGTCGGCGCGTCTTCGCGAACTGTCGGATTATCTCGCCGCGCCCGCGGTCGGTCGACTGACGGAGGAACAGCGCGCGTTGTCGCTCGGGATCGCTCGTCGATTGGCCGTCGAAGTTGCGGCGCGGCTCGATGCATCGATCGACACCGACGCGCTGTGGAGCGAATGGCTGCGCGGCGGGCTGCCGAGCGCCGCGCGCTTGGCGGGCATCTGTTTCGCGCGCGCCGAAGAGCATCGTTGGCGCGAACATTCGGCGCAGCGGAGCAGCGCGCCATTGATCCTCGTCGATGTCGAGGCGGCACATCCCGACGCGTCGACGGGCAACGAGCCATTGTCCGACATCGATCGCGCGTATCTGGCGCTGCAGATCGCCGATCGCCGCCGCTTTGACGCGTTGGGCAATCCGGGTCTCGCGGTCGCCGATGTCGATAGCGAGATTTTTCGCGCGCTGTTGCTCGACATCGCCGCGTGGCGGCTGGCCGAGGTAAGCGCAGACCAGAGCCGCTCTTCTCAATTGGGCGAAGCGGTCCGTATCGCATCGGATAAGCAGGCAAAAGAGCCCGGCATCGAGCAGGCCGGGCGTGATTATTTCGAGATATTGGGGTCTGAACTGCCCCGCGCAGCGGCAAGCGCGATCGCGCGCCACGACTGGCCGACGCTGATCGCGCTTGCCGCTGCGGCGCATCAGCGGGCCTATACGGATATGGCGATCACGCTGCTGAGCGCCGAGACCGCTGCACTGCCTTCGCTGTTAGCGCCGCTCCGCCTCGCCCATGCCGCGCTCGCGCCGCTTGAGGCGTCGCTGGTGATGTTGCCTGCGCGGGCGGTAGCCGATGCGAGCAGCGGGGATTATGCGGAATATTCGGCGGCGGCAGGGCGGACGCGATGAGCGAGCGCATCGTTCGTGGCCGCGTTGACCGGTCGGGCGCGCTCGTCAGCGCCGATGCGCCGCTGCTGCGCTTGCAGCAGCGCGCGGGCGCGGGGCTCGACAAACCGCTGGCACTGCCGCACCTCGCGCGGCTGATCACGCTGGCGCAGCGGCTGCACCGCGACATCAGTCGGCCGCTCTATGCCGCTGACGATCATAGCGACATCCACGCCCTCGTCCGCATCACGCCCGACGCCGATGGCGCCAGTCTCGAGATCAGCGACTGGCGGACGCGGCCTATCGCGCAGCCGCAAATACCCGCCATCGCCGACAGCGCAGTGTTGCCGCACAGCTGGACGTGGGAGTGCGACCAGCAATTGCGCGTCGTTGCGCTCCGCGCTGCCGCCGACGCGCCTGCGATACCCGCGGGCTGGGAAGGGCGATCGCTGTCCGAGTTGTTCGAATTGCAGCCCGACGAGGAAGGGCGCTTTCCGGTCTTGCGCGCGCTGGCGCGGCAATCGCGTTTCGATGGCCAGCGCGTTCAGGTCGCGCATATAGCGATGACCTTGTCGGGCGACGCGCTGTTCGACGCAACAGGCCGTTTCACGGGCTTTCGCGGACTGGCGACGCCTGCCGATCCGCAGCCCTCGGCTGAACCCGTGGCGGCCGCCGCTTTGGTCGATCCCGCCTTTGGATCGTTGCCGCTGTCCGATCCGCAGTTCGGGCGCCGTATCGACGGCGCATTGCGCGGGCCGCTCAGCCGGATCATCGCGACCGCCGAGACCATCTCGGGACAGTTTGATGGGCCGATCCGCGCCGACTATGCCCGCTATGCTGGCGATATTGCGCATGCCGGGCGGCACCTGCTTGGGCTCGTCGATGATCTTGCCGATCTCCAGAATATCGAGCGGCCTGGCTTCAAGGCGGCGCGCGATGAAATCGACCTTGGCGACCTTGCGCGGCGCGCCGTCGGTCTGCTGGGCATGAAGGCTGAGGAACGGGGCATTCGCATCGACGCTCCGCGCACCGACGACAAGGCGCCTGCGACGGGCGAATTCCGGCGCGTATTGCAGGTACTGCTCAATCTTCTCGGCAATGCGATCCGCTATTCGCCCGAAAATTCACTGATCTGGATCCGCGTGAACCGCGAAGACGACCGCGCCACGATTACTGTCGCCGACCAAGGGCAGGGCATTGACGCCGAGCAGCAGGCAGTGGTGTTCGAGAAATTCGAGCGGCTGGGGAGGACTGACAGCGGTGGATCCGGGCTCGGACTCTATATCGCGCGGCGACTGGCGCGCGCGATGGACGGCGAACTAACTGTCGACAGCGCGCCGGGACAAGGCGCGCGCTTTACGTTGAGTCTGCCCGCACGCGACGCCTGAATCGAAACGGCGGCGTGGTTTCCCACACCGCCGCTCGAAAACTCCAGAGATAAAAAGCTTAGCGCTTGTCGACCGGCAGGAACGGACGCTGCGTCGGGCCGGTGTAAAGCTGACGCGGACGGCCGATCTTCTGCGCAGGATCCGAGATCATTTCGTTCCACTGCGCGACCCAGCCGACGGTGCGGGCGAGTGCGAACAGCGCGGTGAACATCGTCGTCGGGAAACCGATCGCCGAAAGGATTACGCCTGAATAGAAATCGACGTTCGGGAACAGCTTCTTCTCGACGAAATAGGGATCGTTGAGCGCCATTTCCTCAAGCTGCAGCGCGACTTCGAAGACGGGGTCGTTGACCTTGAGTGCCTCGAAGACTTCGCGGACGGTCTTCTGCATGACGGTCGCGCGCGGGTCGTAGTTTTTGTAGACGCGGTGACCGAAGCCCATCAGGCGGAACGGATCGTCCTTATCCTTCGCGCGCGCGATATATTCTGGAATGCGTTCCGGACGGCCAATTTCGCGCAGCATGTTGAGCGCGGCTTCATTCGCGCCGCCATGCGCCGGACCCCACAGACAGGCAATGCCCGCCGCGATGCACGCGAAAGGATTGGCGCCCGACGAACCGGCGAGACGGACGGTCGAGGTCGACGCATTCTGCTCATGATCGGCATGAAGGATGAAAATGCGATCGAGCGCACGTTCGACGACCGGGTTCACCTCATAGGGCTCCGCGGGAACGCCAAAGGTCATGCGCAGGAAATTGCCGGTGTAGCTCAGCGAATTGTCAGGATAGACGAAGGGCTGACCGACCGAATATTTATATGCCATTGCAGCGATCGTCGGCATTTTCGCGATCAGCCGGTGGCTGGCAATCATGCGCTGATGCGGGTCATGGATCTCGGTCGAGTCGTGATAGAAGGCCGAGAGCGCGCCGACGACGCCGCACATGACAGCCATCGGATGCGCGTCACGGCGGAAACCGCGATAGAAGGTCGCGAGCTGCTCGTGCAGCATCGTGTGGCGGGTGATCGTGTTATCGAAATCCGACAGTTCCTGCGCATTCGGCAGTTCGCCGTTCAGCAACAGATAACAGGTTTCCATGAAGCTCGAATGTTCGGCCAGATCGCCGATCGCATATCCGCGGTGCAGCAGTACGCCTTCGTCGCCGTCGATGTAGGTGATCTGCGATTCGCAGCTCGCGGTCGAGGTGAAGCCGGGGTCATAGGTGAACGCGCCGGTCTGGGCGTAGAATTTGCGGATATCGACGACGTCGGGGCCGACGGTGCCCGACAGGACAGGGCTGTCGACGGTCTTGTCGCCCAGCGTGATTTTCGCAGTGTCGGTCATATATTTATCCCTGTTCTGACAGCGGGGAGAGTGAGTGGCTACGCCCCTGCCGGATAATGTTGCGCTGCGTCAAGTCGCGCCAGACTGACTTCGCGTCCGAGCAACAGCAGCACGTCGAAAATTCCCGGGGAAATGGTCCGGCCAGTTAGTGCAGCGCGTAACGGCTGCGCCAATTTACCGAGCCCCAGTTCGGCGGCTTCGGCTTCGGCGCGCACTGCGGCGTCCAGCTCTTCTATCGTCCAGTCGTTCAGCCCGCGAAGCCGCTGAGTCACGGCGGCAAGCAGACCTTCGGGCGAGGCCTTTAGCACCTCGGCCGCCTTTTCGTCCACTGGCAACGGGTCCGGCTGGAACAAGAAAATTGCGCCGTCGGCGATTTCGTCGAGCGTTTTGGCGCGCGGTTTCAGTGATTCCATCGCGCGCGTTAGAAGATCGCGGTCGGCGTCGCTCAGCGCGCGGCCGACGAGTGTCTCGACGCGCGGCGCAATGAGGCCTGCGAGGCGGGCATCATCAGCTTCGCGAAGATAATGGCCATTCAGATTTTCGAGCTTCTTGAAGTCAAAACGCGAGGGCGAGCGACCGACATGCTCGAGATCGAACCATTCGGTCGCCTGCGCACGGCTGATGATTTCATCGTCGCCATGCCCCCAGCCGAGGCGGAGAAGGTAATTGTTCACCGCTTCGGGCAGATAACCCATTTCGTCACGATAGGCATCGACGCCGAGCGCGCCATGGCGCTTCGACAATTTTGCGCCGTCAGCCCCGTGAATCAGCGGGACATGCGCGTAAACGGGCTCGCGCCAGTTCATCGAACGGATCAACGCGACCTGGCGGAACGCGTTGTTGAGATGATCGTCGCCGCGGATCACATGCGTGACCCCCATATCATTATCGTCGACAACGACGCTGAGCATATAGGTCGGCGTGCCATCGCTGCGCAGCAGGATGAAATCGTCAAGTTCGGCGTTCTGGACGGTGACATCGCCTTGAACCTTGTCAGTGATCGTCACCGCGCCGTCCTGCGGTGCGCGCAGGCGGATGACGTGCGGGATCGCCGGGTCACCGTCATCACGGTCGCGCCAAGGGCTGCGAACGCGGAAGGGGAGGCGCTTCTCCTGCGCTTCGGCGCGCATGGCGGCAAGCTCGTCCTGCGTCAGATAGCACCGATAGGCTTCGCGTTTCGCGAGCAATTCCGCCGCAACTTCGGCATGGCGGGGGGCGCGCGCGAACTGGAACACGGTCTCGCCATCCCAATCGAGGTCGAGCCAGCGCATCCCATCGAGAATCGCATCGATCGCAGCATCGGTCGATCGTGCGCGGTCGGTATCCTCGATGCGGAGCAGGAATTTCCCGCCATGATGCCGAGCGAACAGCCAGTTGAACAGCGCGGTTCGCGCGCCGCCGATGTGTAGGAACCCGGTCGGGGACGGGGCAAAGCGCGTCACCACGGCGGCGCCAGTCGCTTCTGCCAATTTGGTAGGGTTTTCAGTTGCCACTACGGCCTCTTTCAATCAATTTGCGGCCCGAAAGGGCGGGGATTGCGGGAGCCCCTAGCATGGCGACAAGTCAGCTTCAAACGCCCATTGCCGCACGCTTGGCAACTATCCGGGACAGCATTACCAACGGCATCGAGGTCCGGTTGGAAGCCGAGCGCGAGCGGATTGGGCTCTGGCTTCCCGTCGCACTGGGCGCGGGTATTGGCGCATGGTTCGCGCTTCCCTCGGCAGCGCACTGGATTGGGCTGCTTTTGTCGCTCGCGGCGGGTTGTCTCATAGGCTTCCTGTTCGGCTGGCAGCGACGATTTGGGCGTGTGATTGCCGTCGGATGCGGCGTTGCCGCGTGCGGGATGTTGTTGATCTGGGCGCGGGCACTCTGGGTTGCCGCACCCGTGCTCGCCGTGCCGGTGACGACCGAATTCGCCGCGGTCGTCGAACGTGCGGAGCCGCTGCCCGCCAAGGGTCAGGTCCGCATTCTGGCACTTCCCCAGGCGCGCGCGGACTTGCCGCCGCGGGTGCGGCTGACGTTGACGAGCGAACAGGCGGGTGACCTTGCCGAAGAGGAAGTGATCCATGTGCGGGCGCGGCTGATGCCACCGCCGACGGCGAGCCTTCCGGGCGGCTATGACTTCGCGCAGCGCGCGTGGTTCGACGGGATCGGCGCGGTTGGCACGGTGTTGGGCGAGGTCTCGCGCACGTCACGCCGTAATGTGACGTCGCCGCCGCTTCGCGCGCGATTAAGCGCGCATATTCATGGACAGATCGAGGGATCGCCGGGCGGCATCGCAGCGGCGCTCGTGACCGGCGATCGCGGCGCGATCAGCGAAGAGGATGATGAAGCGATGCGCCGCAGCGGGTTGGCGCACCTCCTGTCGATCAGCGGCCTGCATGTCACCGCCGTCGTCGGTTTTGCGATGTTCGTCACGTTGCGGCTGTTCGCACTGAGCCGCCAGTTGGCGCTTGCGGGCTATGCCCTGCCGCTCGCCGCAGCCGCCGGGGCGATAGCGGGCGGCGCTTATACGCTGCTCGCGGGGGCCGAGGTGCCGACGCTGCGTTCGTTCATCGGCGCGCTGCTCGTGCTGGTCGCGTTCTTGATGGGGCGCGAGGCGTTGACGTTGCGGCTGGTCGCAGCGGGAGCGCTGATCGTATTGATCTGGCGACCTGAATCACTGGCGGGACCAAGTTTTCAGCTCAGTTTTGCAGCGGTTACCGCGATCATCGCCTTGCATGAAAGTCGACCGATGCGAACGTTTCTGGCGCGACGAGAGGAATCTTGGTTGGTGCGATTGGGGCGCAACATCGTGGGGCTTCTGGTCACGGGACTTGTGGTGGAGGTCGCGCTGGCGCCGATTGCGTTGTTCCACTTTCACAAAGCGGGGCTGTACGGCGCGCTCGCCAATGTTGTCGCCATTCCGCTCACGACGTTCGTGATCATGCCAGCGGAGGCGCTGGCCTTATTGTTCGACAGCGTTGGACTTGGCGCGCCCTTCTGGTGGCTTACCGAACAGGCGCTGCGCGGGTTGATCGGCTTGGCGCATGGAGTCGCCAATGCGCCCGGAGCGGTAGCGATGTTGCCTGCGTTCCCGGCGTGGGGGTTCGCGCTGGCGGTGTCGGGCGGGCTTTGGTTGCTGTTGTGGCAGAGCCGCTGGCGCCGGGCGGGGGCGCTGCCGCTGATCGTGGGGATGGCGGCGCTGCTCGTACAGCCGCGCCCTGACTTGCTCGTTACTGGCGACGGCCTTCACATCGCCGCAGCGCTTCCCGATGGGC
>JAURVS010000196.1 GCA_030655355.1 Sphingopyxis sp. | reverse complement strand
GATCGCGAAGAGTTTCCGCGCCCCGAAACCACTGCAGAAGGTCTCGCCGGTTTGAAAGCGAGCTTTGGCGCGCTCAAGGATTATGACCTTGGCGGCGGCGTGACGTTCGCCACGCAAATCCAGCGCGTTTATCCCGACTTGGAGTGGGAAGGCGTCCACCACGCGGGCAACAGCTCGGGTGTCGTCGACGGCGCGGCGGCGCTGCTGATCACGTCGAAGGACTATGCCGACAAGCACGGCCTGATGCCCCGCGCGCGGATCGTCGCGTTCGCGAACATCGGTGACGATCCCACGCTAATGCTCAACGCGCCGGTGCCTGCAGCGACGAAAGTTCTGGAAAAGGCCGGCCTGACCAAGGACGACATCGACGTCTGGGAAATCAACGAGGCCTTCTCGGTCGTCGCCGAGAAGTTCATACGCGACCTCGATCTCGACCGCGAGAAAGTGAACATCAATGGCGGCGCGACGGCGCTCGGTCACCCGATCGGCGCGACGGGGTCGATCCTGATCGGTACTGCACTTGACGAGCTTGAGCGGTCGGGCGGCCGCTACGGTCTCGTCACCATGTGCGCTGCCTGCGGCATGGCGCCGGCAATCGTGATCGAGCGCATCTAAGCGCCGCCGGCTATCGTTCCCCAGCGCGCGCAGCCACCCGGCCCGCCGGCCGATACGGGTCCCGCACCGTCGTGCTTTTCTGCCATTTCTGGCTTTAGCATAAGGCATTGCGGAACTTTACTGTCCCGGCGCGGTTCGGAAGGGACACAGTAATTCCGTTCCCTCCAAAAAGCTTGGCGCATGGACCTCATGGAAGGACACACAAGGCACGACGATTCATTGAGTAGCGAGGGCCGCTATCGGCTGCTGGTCGAGGCGATCAAGGACTATGCGATTTACATGCTCGATCCGGACGGCTTTGTCGCCAACTGGAACCGCGGTGCGCAAAGGTTCAAGGGCTATACCGCCGACGAAATCGTCGGCGAGCATTTCTCCCGCTTCTATACGCCCGAGGATCGGGCAGTCGACTTGCCGCGGCGCGCCCTTGAGATCGCCCGCACCGAAGGTCAGTTCGAGCAGGAGGGCTGGCGCGTTCGCAAGGACGGCGAGTGTTTCTGGGCGCATGTCGTGATCGATCCGATCTGGGATGAGGCCGGAATATTGGTCGGCTTCGCAAAAATCACCCGCGACCTGACGGAGCGCCAACGCGCATTGGAGACGCTGCGCGAAAGCGAGGAGCAGTTCCGGATGCTCGTGCAGAGCGTCACCGACTATGCGATTTACAGGCTCGATTCCGAAGGCAATGTCGTAAGCTGGAACGCAGGTGCTGAGCGGATCAAGGGCTATGCTCCACACGAGATCATCGGATCGCATTTCTCGAAATTCTACACCGCCGCGGATGCCGAAGCGGGGGTACCCGCAAAGGCGCTCGCGCTGGCGCGAAGCGAGGGACGCTTTCTCGCGGAGGGCCGCCGCGTTCGAAAGGACGGGAGCGAGTTTGCAGCAAGCGTCGTCATCGATCCGATCCACAGCGAGGATGGCCGACTTCTCGGCTTCGCCAAGATCACGCGCGATGTCAGCGAGCGCGAGAAACAGGAGCGCGAACTCGAGCGAGCCCGCCAGGCACTTTTTCAGTCGCAGAAGATGGAAGCGATCGGGCAACTGACCGGCGGCGTGGCGCATGATTTCAACAATCTTCTGATGGCGGTGCAGAGCAGCATCAGCCTTCTGGCAAAGAAAATCCCGGCCGACCCACAGCTCAAGCGCCTCATCGACAACGCGCTGCAAGGCGTCGAACGGGGCGCCGCGCTGACGCAGCGAATGCTGGCCTTCGCCCGCCGACAGGACCTCCAGACCGAGCGGATCGAACCGATCCGCCTGATCCGCAGCATGTCGGACCTTCTTCAGCGCACGATCGGCCCGGCCCATCCATTGCAGTTACTGCTCCCAGACCGGATCGCGCCGGTCGAGGCCGATGCGAACCAGCTCGAAATGGCCTTGATCAACCTTGCGGTGAACGCACGCGACGCGATGCCCGATGGCGGCCGGATCTCGATCGCGGCAAGCGCGCACGATCTCGCGGCGGACGAGATCGACCATCTTCCCGTCGGCGCTTATGTCAGGATCGAGGTCGCAGACACCGGCAAAGGCATGGATCCCGACACGCTGTCGCGCGCCACCGAACCCTTTTTCACGACGAAAGGCGTTGGCAAGGGAACCGGTCTCGGCCTTTCGATGGTCCATGGTCTTGCCGAACAGATGGGCGGTTTTCTGCAGCTTCAAAGCCGGCTGGGTTCCGGCACGACTGCATCGTTGTGGCTGCCCGCGGCGGAAACTATCGACGCGCCGGAAGCCGTCACGGCCGATGCGGTTGCAACCGAAACAGTCGCGCAGCGCCGTCTCAAGATACTGGCGGTCGATGACGATGCCCTCGTGCTCATGAACACCGCCGCGTTGCTCGAGGACCTCGGCCATGACGTCTATGAAGCGTCATCGGGCGAAGAAGCGCTCGCGCGGTACGCCGAGCATTCTGACATCGACCTGCTGATCACCGACCAGGCGATGCCGAACATGACTGGCGCAAAGCTGGCCGAGACGCTCCGCGCGGCCCGCCCTCGCCTGCCGATCATCATCGCCTCGGGTTATGGCGAGCTTCCTGCGAGCGCGCCTCCATTTCTGGTCCGGCTTGGAAAGCCATTTAGCCAAGCACTGCTCGCTGACGCTCTAGCGAAAGCGACCGACTGACTTGGCTTCATGATCGACATTGAAACGGCGCGGGATATCCTCTCGCGCCGTTTCGGTTGTCTGGTGTCAGAGACGGCCTGGACCGAGCTGCCACTATTTGGCGGAGCTCTTGACCGCATCGGCACGCTCCTCGGCCGCTTTACGCACCGCCTCGGCTGCCTGCTCCAATTGCTCGGCTTCTATATCCGTCTCGCTACGAATGCTGTCGCGCTGCTTGTCGACCGCACGTTCCTCGGCTTTTCGCGCATCTTTAGCCGCTTCGTTCGCGCGGTCGCGCGCGGCGCCGATTCGCTCGTTGGGACCATCGCCTTCATAAGCTTGGCCTGCCGCCGCCGCGGCGTGCTTGTCCTTCGCGGCGCCGGCTTGCTCGGCGGGGCCCTCACAGCCCGTCAACAAAGCCGGCGCGGCAAGAGCGTACATGATCGACTTCATCACTGACCTTTCAGTCGGCAGCCCCGCAAGGACGGCGCTGGTGTTCTACTGTCCGGCGGCCGCCATGAGCTCCGCCTTACGCGCGGCAAGCTGGACGCCGAGCGCTTTCAGATCGAGATCGCTGTCGCGCGCTTCGGGGAACATTTCATTCTCTTCTTCCTCGACATGATGGTCGATATATTCGCCAAGCACGATCACTTTGGCGTCGAAG
>JAURVS010000195.1 GCA_030655355.1 Sphingopyxis sp. | reverse complement strand
GGGAGCCCCTGGACCGTTGCGACCTATATGGTGGCAGGGCAAGGGTCCAAGGATCAGGCTGCTGCCCGGCGGCTCGCGTTCGGCGATCCAGAGGCGTTTCAGGCAATCATAGACGCCATTGTCGATCTGACCGTCATTTATCTGTCTGGGCAGATCGAACATGGCGTTGAAGCGGTGCAGTTGTTCGACAGCTGGGCGGGAAGCCTGTCGCCAGCGCAATATGAGCGATGGGTGATAGCGCCGAATGCCGAGATTGTGCTCCGATTGAAGGCGCTGCACCCCGATACCCCGATTATCGGCTTTCCAAAGGGAGCAGGCGGCAAATTGCGTGCTTATGCGGATGAAACCGGCGTCGATGCGATCGGCCTCGATGAAACCGTTGATCCGGTGTGGGCCGACAATAATCTGCCATCGCAGCTGCCAGTACAGGGCAATCTTGATCCGCTCGCGCTAGTTGCGGGGGGCGCGGCGCTCGACGCTGCGATCGACCGCATCCTTGCGGCTTTCCCGGCGCGACCCCATATCTTCAATCTCGGTCATGGGATCGTGCCCGACACGCCCATCGCGCATGTCGAGCATTTGATCAGGCGCGTTCGCGGCGGATAATATGGAACTGACAGGCTTTCTGGGGGCGACGATGCTTTGGATCAAAGCGGCGCATATCATTTTCGTGATTTTCCTGATGGCAGGCCTGTTCATGATGCCGCGCTTCTTCGTCTATCATCACCAGGTCGCGGTCGGGTCGGATGAAGACAAGGCGTGGATCGAGCGCGAAGACCGGTTGCGGCGGATCATTTTGAACCCATCGCTGATGATCGTCTGGATTTTCGGTCTGATGCTCGCCTTCAACGGCGATTATTGGCGCGAAGGCTGGTTCATCGCGAAGCTTCTTCTCGTGATCGGGCTGTCGGGCTATCATGGCTGGATGATCGGCTATTTCAAGAAACTGAAGAAGGGCGAGCGTCCGCTCACGGAAAAGCAGCTTCGCTTGCTGAACGAAGTACCCGGCATCGCTGCCGCGCTCATCGTTATTCTCGTCGTTGTCCGCCCCTGAATCCTCGTCTGTCCGGCGCAGCCCGATTGACTTGAACACGGCCCGGTTATAGGGGCCGATCAACCCCGCCCCGTGCGGGCGGCGCTTTCTGGCGCCGAAGCTATCTGTAACGGTCGTCCCACGGCCGGATAGGCACCCCAGTGGTGCATAGAAATCGACTGTTATTTCCTCCCAAAATCTACCTGGAATCCATCCATGCATCTTAAAGAACTCAAAACCAAAGCCCCCGCCCAGCTAGTCGAAATGGCAGAAGAACTGGGTGTCGAGGGCGCATCGACGCTGCGCAAGCAGGACCTGATGTTCTCGATCCTGAAAGAACTCGCTGAAGAGGGCGAAGAAATTATCGGGTCGGGCACGATCGAGGTTCTCCCGGACTCGTTCGGTTTCCTGCGCTCGTCGGAAGCCAATTATCTCGCCGGTCCAGACGATATCTATGTCTCGCCGAACCAGGTCCGCAAATATGGCCTGCGTACCGGCGACACTGTCGAAGGCGAAATCCGTGCGCCACGCGATGGCGAACGCTATTTTGCGCTGACGAAGCTGATCAGTGTCAATTTCGACGATCCCGACGTTGTGCGTCACCGTGTCAATTTTGACAATCTCACGCCGCTCTATCCGAATCAGAAGCTTTCGCTCGACACGATTGATCCGACCGTCAAAGACAAGTCGGCCCGCGTGATCGACCTTGTCAGCCCGCAGGGCAAGGGTCAGCGCGCGCTGATCGTCGCGCCGCCGCGTACCGGTAAGACAGTGTTGCTGCAGAATATCGCCAAGGCGATCACCGACAATCATCCCGAGGTCTATCTGATCGTTCTTCTGGTCGATGAGCGTCCCGAGGAAGTCACCGACATGCAGCGCAGCGTGAAGGGCGAAGTCGTCTCTTCGACCTTCGACGAACCCGCGACGCGCCACGTCCAGGTCGCGGAAATGGTGATTGAAAAAGCCAAGCGCCTCGTCGAGCACAAGAAGGATGTCGTCATCCTGCTGGACTCGATCACGCGCCTCGGCCGCGCCTACAACACCGTCGTGCCCAGCTCGGGCAAGGTTTTGACCGGCGGTGTCGATGCCAATGCGCTCCAGCGTCCTAAGCGCTTCTTCGGCGCCGCGCGTAACATCGAGGAAGGCGGTTCGCTGTCGATCATCGCAACCGCGCTGATCGATACCGGCAGCCGCATGGATGAAGTCATCTTCGAAGAATTCAAGGGCACGGGTAACTCGGAAATCGTGCTCGACCGCAAGGTTGCCGACAAGCGTATCTTCCCTTCGCTCGATGTCGGCAAGTCGGGCACCCGCAAGGAAGAATTGCTCGTCGAAAAGGACAAGCTTTCGAAAATGTGGGTCTTGCGCCGCATCCTCATGCAGATGGGGACGATCGACGCGATGGAGTTCCTGCTCGACAAGATCAAGGATTCGAAGACCAACGAGGATTTCTTCGACTCGATGAATCAATAAGTCGACGCCGCGATGGCCGTGATCGAGCATGCGTTGCTTCCTGTCCGCGTGGGCAGCGAAGCGGCCTTCGAGGCGGCCGTCGCCGAGGCACGACCGCTGATTGCGGCCTCTCCCGGCTTTATTTCGCTCGAAATTCGTCGCCCGACAGGAACCGGACAGCCTTATCTGCTTTTAGCAGAGTGGCGTTCGATCGAAGATCATCGCGATGGCTTTCGGCAATCGGATCGTTATCAACAGTGGCGCGCGTTGCTGCACCCCTTTTATGACCCTATGCCAGCGGTCAGCTATTTCGGAGATTTGCTGTGATTCTGGAATTTTTGACACACGCCGGCGCGCAAGCTGCCGGATTTGGCGGTCCCGCCGAAATGTGGGGCGCAATCGTCAACGATTTTTCGAACATCACCGAGCCGGCAGCGCTTGCAGCCTTCCTGCAGGTGTTGATGATCGACCTCGTTCTCGCGGGCGACAATGCGATCGTTGTTGGCGCTCTCGCTGCGGGCCTTCCTGCGGATCAGCGCAAAAAGGTCATCCTCATCGGCGTGCTCGCTGCGTTGGTGCTGCGCATTGCCTTTGCGCTCGTCGTGCAGCAGTTGATGGGCATCGTCGGTCTGATCTTCATCGGCGGCATATTACTTGCCTGGGTGGCATGGAAAATGTGGCGCGAGCTGCGCCACACCGGCCAGTCGCACGGATCGCCTGAAATCGACGGCGACGAGCATTCGGGGCTGAAGCCCGCAAAAAGCTTTGCCGGCGCGGCATGGGCCGTCGCGGTTGCCGACGTGTCGATGAGCCTCGACAATGTCCTTGCGGTCGCCGGAGCGGCGCGCGAGCATCCGGGCATCATGATCGTCGGTCTCATCTTTGCGGTCGCGCTGATGGGCCTCGCCGCGAACATTATAGCCAAATATATCGAGCGTTATCGCTGGATCGCCTATTTCGGCCTCGCGGTGATCGTCTATGTCGCCGTCAAGATGATCTACGAAGGCTGGATCGATCCCAGCGTCGGTATCGGAACGCTCTTCGGCTGAATCAGGAAAGTCAGTCCCGCCAGGGACTGGCTTTTTCCCTGATACGCCCCATCTCGCTAACATGTCCCAGCTTCACATGACCCGCGTGGCCGTCGGCTGCGCTGACTATCCGGCGCTGGAAGCGCGGATCGCTAATTATGCGGCGGGCGGAGAAGTGCGCTTCACAACGCGCTTCAGGCCCAAACGCGCCGACGAGCTGATCGGCGGCAAGCTGCATTTCATCGTCAAGCACACGCTCGTTGGAAGGGTTGAAATCCTGCGCTTTGACGATCGCAGCGATGGCCGGATCGATATTGTCTGCGTTGCTGCGCTTGAACGAATTCACCCACGGCCAAAACGCGCACATCAGGGCTGGCGCTATCTGGCGGAGAGCGACGCGCCAAAGGGAGTGGGAGAGGGTGATGGCCTCGCCGATTTGCCGCCCGAATTATACCGCGAGCTCGCCGAACTCAGCCTGATCTAAAGCGCTGCGCGAAAGCTGTCGGCGCGCGCCATCGCCCAGTAGCGTGCGCCTGCGACCGATCCCGGATCCTCGAGCAAAACGCCGCGCTCGTAGAATTTATAGATACGGTCGATCGAATCCGATCGCGCCGAATTCAGCCGTTCGTGAAGATGATGCGGCTGAATCTGCCATGGCGATTCGAGGCCCATCGCACAGCTGATGTCCCACAGCGCGTTGACGGTCGCTGCCTGGAATCGGCGCACGCGCTCCGCCTTGTCCTCGACCACCAGTCCACGCTGGCGACCGGGATCCTGCGTTGCGACGCCGGTTGGGCATTGGTCGGTATGGCATTTGAGCGACTGGACGCAGCCCAAGGTGAACATGAAGGCGCGCGCCGCATTCGACCAGTCGGCGCCGAGCGCGCAATTGATCGCGAGCCCAGCGCCCGAATGGACTTTTCCTGATGCGGCGACCTTGATCTCCTCTTTCAGCCCGCAGCCGATGAGCGCGTTGCGGACGAAGATCAGTCCCTCGCGCAGCGGCATGCCGATACTGTTCGAAAATTCAAGCGGCGCAGCGCCAGTCCCGCCTTCGGCACCATCGACGACGATATAATCGAGGCGGATCCCGGTCTCGATCATTGCTTTCATGACGGCATAAATTTCGTGCGGCTGGCCGACGCATAACTTTATCCCGACGGGCTTACCGCCCGACAATTCGCGTAGCTTGGCCGCCCATAGGATCATTTCGATCGGCGTCGCGAAAGCAGAGTGCGATGCAGGCGAGATACAATCCTGTCCTTCGCGAACGCCGCGCGTCGCGGCGATTTCGCTGGTGACCTTCGGCCCCGGTAGAACCCCGCCATGGCCCGGCTTTGCGCCCTGGCTGAGCTTGATTTCGATCATCTTGATCTGGTCGTTCTGCGCCGCGTCGCGAAAGCGGTCGGGATCGAAACGCCCCGCGTCGTCGCGGCAGCCGAAATACCCGCTGCCCAGCTCCCACACGATATCTCCGCCATGAACGCGATGATAGGGGCTGTACCCGCCTTCGCCGGTGTCATGATAGAAATTGCCCATCTGTGCGCCAAGGTTGAGCGCCTGAATCGCGTTGGCGCCGAGCGAGCCGAAGCTCATCGCCGATATGTTGAGCGGGGCTGCGGCATAGGGCCGGGTGCATTGCAGACCGCCAACCGTGACGCGCTGCGTGCGGTCGGGCTCGGCGGCCGGCGCGATGCTGTGGCTCATCCACTCATATTCGTCCGAATAGACGTCGAGTTCGGTGCCGAAGGGATGGCTGTCGAGCTCGCCTTTCGCACGCGCATACACGAGATCGCGTTCGGTTCGCGCAAAGGGACGTCCGTCGAGCGGGCTTTCGACGATATAGGCATAGAGAAAGGGGCGTAGCGCCTCGAACAGCCAGCGGATGCGCGCGATCAGCGGGAAGTTACGCCGGAGGCTATGGTGGCGCTGCACCGCGTCGTAAATTGCGACAAGGAGCAGCGGCACCCACAATAGCAAGGTCCAGCGCGCGGGCGCCCACCAGGCCGCGAACGCCGTCGCAGCGATGAGGACAGGAAAGGCGGCCCAGCGGCGCACGAGCTATCCCGCGATCAGCTCGCCTGCGCCGCGAGCATTTCGCCCATTTTTTCCCAGACCTTGTTGATTGCCTTCAGCGGACGGACCATCACTTTGAAATCACTTATTTTTCCTTCGTCATTCCAGATAATGATATCGACGCCATTGATCTGGATCCCGTCCAGTTCAGTCTGGAACTCAAGCATCGCCTGATCGCCATCGACGATTTCGCGCAAATAGCGGAAATCGTCGCCGCCAAGGACATGGCTGGCAGCGTGGAGATAGGCGAAGACCTTGTCACGGCCCGCCTGCGGAGTGTGGACGACGGGCGAGTGGAACACTGCGTCGGTGGCAAGGAGGTCCTTCAGTGCCTGCGGGTCGCCGCACTCCGCCATATAGGCGTGCCAAGCGGCAAGACCGACGTGCCCGCTCATGCCAGATGCTCGGCGAAGAAGGCGCGGGTGCGCCCGTCGGCGAGCTGCGCGCCCTCTTCATTGCGGCGATTGCCCATCGTCGCAGCGAAGCCGTGATCGAGCCCCTGATAATCGTGAAGCGTGATCTTCGGTAGCGGATCGAGCCCTTCGTGGATCTTCTTTTGCGCATCATGGTCGACCAGATGGTCTTCGGTCGGGATGTGCAGCATCAACGGATGCGCGATTGCGTGGCTCTCATTCAGCATCTGATCGATCATCACGCCATAATAGCCGACCGACGCGTTGATGTCGGTGCGCGCGGCGGTCATATAGGCGAGGCGGCCGCCGAGGCAGAAGCCGACGCAGCCGACTTTCGTCGCACCCTGCGCATGAAGCCAGCGGATCGCAGCCTCGACATCCTTCACGCCATTGTCAGCATCATATTGGCCGAAATAGCCGAATGCTTCCTGAAGCTCGGATTCAATATCGGGGTTCAGTTCGACACCGGGTGCGAAACGCCAGAAAATGTCAGGCGCAATCGCCAGATAGCCTTCGGCCGCCCAGTCGTCGCATTTCTTGCGAATCCCTTCATTCACTCCAAAAATTTCGGGGATGACGATAATCGCGCGCGAGCTGTCGGCGTCGGGGCGCGCGACATAGGCGGGGATATCGCCTTCATCGCCGAGCGCGGGGATGGAGATGTTCGTCGCGGACATGAGAGAGGCTCCTGACTCTTGCTAAATGTTATTGAAAGCGCGAAGCTAGCGGGGCTGCGAGCAGGGCTCAAGCGGCTTCCCGGTATTTCGGGACGGAGATTGGCGATGAAGTTCAATATCGAGATCGATTGCACTCCCGAAGAGGCGCGCCGACTGGTCGGACTTCCTGATCTTGAGCCGCTGCACGATATCTATCTCGATCGCGTCAAGGAACTGATGGCCAAGGGGATAACCCCCGACATGGTCCAACAGATGGTCAAGACGTGGGTGCCGATGGGCGAAAGCGGGCTGGGGCTCGTTCAATCGCTGCTCGGCCAGTTCGGCGGCGGGTTGATGGGCGGCGCGGTCAAATCGGCCGATAAAGACGACGATGACAAGCCGGCGCGGGGACGCAAGAGCTGAGCCAAGACGTTCTAAGCGATACGATTTTTGCGCTGTCGAGCGGGATGCCGCCGTCAGCGATTGCAGTGGTGCGCATCAGCGGACCGCAGGCTGGCATTGCGTTAGCTGCACTCGCCGGGCGTCTGCCCCCGCCGCGACATGCTTCGCTCGCGGAACTGCGCGACGCACATGGCCAGCCGCTCGATCGTGCACTGATACTTTGGTTTCCTGGGCCCGCTACGGCGACGGGGGAGGATCTTGCCGAATTGCATCTGCATGGCGGTCGCGCGGTGGTTTTGGCGGTCGAGACCGCGCTGGGCGCAATGGCCGGACTGCGCGGGGCCGAGGCGGGCGAGTTTACGCGGCGGGCGTTTTTGAATGGCCGGATTGATTTGGCCGAGTCCGAGGGGCTCGCCGATCTTTTGGCTGCCGAGACCGAGAGTCAGCGCGTCCAAGCGCTCAGCATGGCGAGCGGCCATGTCTCGCGCGCAGTCGAAGCATGGCAAGACCGGCTGCTGAATTTGATGGCGGGGGCTGAGGCCGAGCTGAATTTTGCCGATGAGGATGATGTCGAAGTTGGCGAAAGTGTCTCGCGGCGTTTGATTTCGGGGATGGGCGAACTTGCGGCCGAGCTGGACGAATGGTTGGCGCGGCCGGCGGCGGAGGTGATTTCCGAGGGGTTGTCGGTGGTGATCGCGGGGCCGCCGAACGCCGGAAAATCGACCTTGATCAATGCCTTGGCGCAGCGTGAGCTTGCGATCGTGTCGCCAGAAGCGGGGACGACGCGCGATGTGATCGAAACCCCGCTGGCGCTTGACGGGATCGCGATGCGATTTTCGGATACCGCGGGAATGCGTGGCGAAGGTGCCGGCGCTATTGAGGCGATCGGGATCGATCGCGCGCGCGCGGCGGTCGAAGCAGCGGATATCTTGTTGTGGCTCGGGTCGCCGAATGATGCGCCCGACCATCCGCGGACGATATTGGTCGCCGCGCAGGCCGACCGCTGGCGCGGCGATGCCGCGGCGGAGGCGAGAGCCGCGCATTGCGACCTGCAACTTTCGGCAGCGACGGGCGAGGGGATGAACAAGTTGCACGCCTATATTGTTGAGATGGCGCAAACCTTGTTGCCACGCGAGGGCGAGGCGGCGTTGCGGAAGCGTCAACGCGGCGCGCTGGCCGAAGCGCGAGACTGGCTGGTCATTGCACCGGGATCGCGCGAGGCGCGCGACTTGATCTTGCTGGCCGAGCGCTTGCGGCTCGCCGGTACTGCGCTCGACCGGATCACCGGTCGCGCCGGGGTCGAAGAGATGCTCGACACGCTTTTTGGCCGATTCTGCATCGGAAAATGATGTTCCACGTGAAACATCGCATCGTCCGCGCGACGGTGGATTCGACTTGGACTTTCGGCTAAGGCCCGCATCTATCATGCAAAGCAACGAAATTTTTGATGTCATCGTCGTCGGCGGTGGTCATGCTGGAACCGAGGCCGCAGCCGCCGCGGCGCGGCTGGGAGCGCGTGTTGCGCTTGTAAGTTTCGACCCCGCTCTGATCGGGACGATGTCTTGCAATCCGGCGATCGGGGGTTTGGGCAAGGGCCATTTGATGCGCGAAGTCGATGCACTCGACGGATGGATGGCGCGCGCTGCGGATGCCTCGGCGATTCATTACCGGATGCTCAACGCATCCAAGGGTGCGGCGGTGCAAGGGCCGCGTATCCAGGCGGACCGAAAGCTTTATCGCAACTCGATTCAGAAAATGCTTGCGGCTGAGCCGGCGATTGCGGTTGTTGAAGGCGAGGCAGCAGCGCTCATCTTTTCAGAAGACGGACTGCGCGTCGCTGGGTTGGAACTGGCGGGCGGGACAAAGCTCACCGCCGCGTCGGTCGTGCTGGCGACCGGGACGTTTCTAGGCGGCCGCATGTTCCGCGGTGAAGAGCGGATGGAAGGGGGGCGCATCGGCGAAGCGGGAGCGCATCGGCTCGCTGAGCAATTGCGCGCTGCCGATCTTCCGATGGCGCGTCTCAAAACTGGAACGCCGCCGCGGCTCGACGGCCGGACGATCGATTGGGCGCGGCTCGAGGAGCAGTCGTCCGACGGAGAAGATTGGACCTGTTCCACGTGGAACAATAGGCGCTCGGTCTCGCAGATTTTTTGCGCGATCACGCGGACCAACGCCGAATCGCACCGCATTATCGCCGACAATCTTCATCGGTCGCCGCTGTTTACGGGGGCGATCGGTGCCGCCGGGCCGCGCTATTGCCCATCGATCGAAGACAAGATTCACCGCTTCGCCGATCGCGACGGCCATCAAGTCTTTCTCGAACCGGAAGGCCTCGATTCGTATCTTGTCTATCCAAACGGGATTTCAACCTCGCTGCCAGCCGGCGTCCAGCTCGCGATGTTGCGGACTATGGAAGGGCTTGAGACGGTTGAAATGCTCGTGCCCGGCTATGCGGTCGCATATGATCATATCGATCCGCGTGCACTCGACCGAACATTGCAGGTTCGGGCCATCGGCGGACTCTGGTGTGCGGGTCAGATCAACGGCACCACTGGATATGAGGAAGCGGCTGCGCAGGGACTGATTGCGGGAGCAAACGCAGCGCTTGCCGTTCAAGGCCGCGCCCCACTGATCCTCGACCGCTCTGAATCCTATATTGGCGTGATGGTCGATGACCTCGTGCTGCAGGGAGTGACTGAACCCTATCGAATGCTGACCGCGCGCGCCGAATATCGGCTGCGTTTGCGCGCTGACAATGCCGCTACGCGCTTGACCCCCAAGGGAATCGAACTGGGGTTGGTGCGCGAAGATACCGCTGCCCTATTCGCCGAACGGCAACGCGAACGTAACCGGGCCGAGGCGTTGCTCGACGCGTCGGTGACGACGGCAGACTATGCCGAAATCGAGCTGGCGCTTCCGGGTGACGGAATTGCGCGCAAGCGGATCGATCTGCTTCGCTACCCCGATGTCACGATCGCGAAACTGTCGCGCCTTGCACCCGAACTTGCTTCGATCGACAGCGCGATTCTTTCCGAAGTTGCCGAGGATGCGCATTACGCGCCCTATATCGCGCGCCAGGACGCCGAACTGCGCGCGCTCGCTGCGAATGAAGCCATCGACCTCGACGCCACGCTCGATTATGGCGCGATCGGCGGATTGTCGCGCGAAATGGTCGAACGGCTGTCGAAGGCTCGCCCCGAGACATTGGGGCAGGCGGCGCGCATCGATGGTGTGACGCCGGCGGCGCTGACGGCAATCATGGTACATAGTCGGCGACGCGCTGCCTGAACGGTGGACGGTGGTATGCCGACAAGCTCGATCCGAGCAGAAAACAGGACGACCTAAGTTTGACGACAGAGATTCTCGATAGTGAAGATGCGGCCCGCGCCTGGATCGGCGACGCCTTCGCGCCGAGCGCGGAGCAATGGACGCGGCTTGATCGCTTTGTCGAATTGTTGATTGCTGAAAGCGCGCAGCAAAATCTGATTGCGGCGTCGACTATCCCGACGATGTGGGTCCGGCACGTTGCCGACAGTGCGCAGCTTCTCGCCCTCGATACGCGCGACGGTGACGGTCTATGGATCGATCTCGGGAGCGGGGCAGGGCTTCCGGGGCTGGTGATCGCCATATTGAGCCAGCGTCCGATGTTGCTTGTGGAATCGCGCAAGCGGCGCTGCGACTTTCTTCGGCGCATCGCAGACGACATCGGTCTTTCGCATGTTATGGTTGTCGAGGCTCCGCTCGAACGCATCGAAACGCGCTCGGCCGCGACGATCAGTGCGCGGGCATTCGCACCGCTGGACAAGCTTCTTGACCTGTCCGCTCGTTTTTCCACCGAATCAACGCACTGGTTGCTGCCAAAAGGCCGAAATGCCGTGAAGGAACTGGCATTGCTGCCCGAGCCATGGCAGAGAATGTTCCACGTGGAACAGAGCCGCACCGATGCCGAAAGCCAGATTTTGGTCGGCACCGGGAAAATCGCGGTAAAACAACAGCGAGGAAAGCGATGATCCGCATTGCCGTGGCAAACCAGAAGGGCGGGGTTGGCAAAACGACGACTGCGATCAATCTGGCGACGGCGCTCGCGGCAACAGGTTGGCGCACGCTGATTATCGACCTGGATCCGCAGGGCAACGCGTCGACCGGCCTCGGGATCAAGCAATCGCAGCGCGAATGTTCGAGCTATGAATTGCTGCGCGGCGACGCGACGCTCGCCGAATGCGCGATCCCGACTGCCGTGCCGCGGCTCGACATTGTCACAGCCACGGTGGACCTGTCAGGCGCCGAGATCGAACTGATCGAATTCAAGGATCGGTTGCATCGGTTGCAACAGGCGCTGTCGGGCGCCGAGGCGGGCCAATGGGACATCTGCCTTATCGACTGCCCGCCGTCACTCGGCATGCTGACGCTCAACGCACTTATCGCTGCCGAATCATTGATCGTGCCGCTTCAGTGCGAATTTTTTGCGCTCGAGGGATTGAGCCAGTTGCTCACGACGGTCGAACGGGTGCGCGAGCGGTTCAACCAGAAACTGTCGATTCTCGGCGTCGCGCTTACCATGTTCGATCGGCGAAACCGGCTGACCGACCAAGTTTCGGATGACGTCCGCGAAGTGCTGGGCCCCGTGGTGTTCGACACCGTGATTCCGCGCAACGTTCGCCTGTCGGAGGCGCCAAGCCACGGCTTGCCGGCGTTGATTTACGATCATCGTTGCGCGGGATCCGCCGCCTATATCGCGCTCGCTCGCGAGCTGATCGATCGGCTGCCCAACGTTCGCAAGGCTGCATAAATGTCTGATAGTAAAGACGAAACCGGACCTGAATCGACGCCCGCTCGAAAAAGGCCTTCGGGGCTGGGGCGGGGGTTGAACTCGCTTTTCGGCGACGTGGCAGTTGAGGCGCCGGTGCTTGCAGCGCCGGGAGGTGCTGCGAAAGCCGAATTGGTGTCTGGCGATTCGGTGCAGCATGTCAGCGTCGGGTCGATTCGCCCGCTGCCGGGCCAGCCGCGACGGCATTTCGATGAAAATGCGATCGCCGAACTTGCCGACTCGATCGGTCTGCGCGGATTGCTGCAGCCGATCATCGTCCGCCGCTCGCCCGACGGTGAGGGCTATCAACTTGTTGCCGGCGAACGCCGCTGGCGTGCAGCGCAGCGCGCAGGGTTGCATCATATTCCCGCGCTCGTCCGCGACCTCGACGATGCGGCGACCTATGAGATCGCGCTGGTCGAGAATATTCAGCGTCAGGACCTCAACGCGATCGAAGAGGCGGGCGCGTATCGGCGCCTGATCGATGATTTCGGTCACAATCAGGAAGCGCTGGCCAAGCTGGTCGGCAAATCGCGGAGCCATGTCGCGAATCTGATGCGGCTGCTCGACCTGCCCGCGAGCGTTCAGGAGATGGTCGGCGACGGAACGCTCGCGATGGGCCATGCACGCGCATTGATCGGTTCAGACGATGCTGAAGCGATCGCACGGCGGGTTGCGAAGGAAGGTCTCTCGGTCCGCACGGTCGAGTCGCTGGTACGCGCAGGCAAGGATGGCGGAGCGGAGCGCAAGGCGCCGCCTGAGTATAAAAGTGCGGACGGAAACCGTGACCCCGATATCGTGGCGGTTGAGCGTCATTTGTCGGAATTGCTCGGCATTGGCGTTGCGATTCAATATGCCGGTGGCGGCAAGGGCGCGCTGACGCTCAAATTCGGATCGCTCGATCAGCTCGACATGATCTGCCAGCGACTGAGCGGCGAATCGATCTGATCGTCGCGATTCGCGCCGGTGCCGGTTTCTTTCCGAGCGCACTTAAATTGTGCCAGTCCGGGCCGTTAAAGAAGAACAGGCGGTCCCCAAAACCCTTGTAATATGGCCCTAAGACTATGATTTAGCTCGGTTACAATAAGTGGCACGGGCGAATTCCTACTGCGCTGTTAACCAACCTTGCTGTTAAAAGCTGAACGGGTCGCCCTCTAAACAGGTCAGCGAATGGGGTGGGATATCCATTCGACATTTGACTCTATGTCTTAGAATTCAAGGGACCAAAAATTTATGCGCAACTTTGGAATGAAGCGCGCCCTTCTGGGTGCCGCAATTGCTGCCCTCGCCATGAACGCTTCGGCGGCACAGGCGGCGTCAGCCACGGGACAGGCTAAGGCCAAGATTCTCCGCCAGATCACGCTCACCAATACCAGCGATCTTCAGTATGCGACGATCATCAGCGGCGCGACCGCTTCGACCGTCGCCGTGTCGACCGCTGGTGCCGCAACCTGCGGCGCGGGCTTGACCTGCACCGGAACGACGACTGCAGCCAACTTCAACGTTCAGGGCACCAGCGGCGCTGTCGTTCTTGTCGGCGGCGATTCGAGCGTGACGCTCAATGGTTCGCTCGGCGGAACGATGGCATCGACGCTTGCCTATTCGGCTTCGAACATCACACTGAGCGCCACCGGTGGCAGCTTTCAGGTCGGCGGTACGCTGAGCGTCGGAGCCAACCAGTTGGCAGGCGACTATTCGGGCACGTTCAACGTCACCGCCAACTATCAATAAGCTGGGGGGACTGGCGGGCTTTAGACCCGCCAGCGAACAAAATGGGGTCGCCGGGCGCAGGTTCGGCGGCCCCTTTTTTGTCGCTCCTTTGATTTGGTTAGCGAAATATCAACCATGTTGGCGCAGGCAAGAGGCGACCATCGAAGCGGTGTGGGCCGTTTCGCAAAAACGATTGTGGGGATCGTATCATGTTGCGCTTTTTCAAGGGCTTCGGCCTGTTTACCGCGGTTGCGTTCGGCGTCGCGGCACTTCCTGCTTCTGCGGCGGGCGACCTGCTCGTCGCGCCGACGCGCGTCATCCTTGACGGATCGCGCGGGACTGAGGTGGTGCTGAACAATATCGGTTCCGAACCGGCAACTTATCGCATCAGCCTCGAAATCAAGCGAATGACCGCCGAAGGCGGGCTCGACGAGATCGCCGAGGCAAACGCCAATCCCGCAGAGCGCATTGCGCTCGACATGATTGCGTTCAGCCCGCGCCGCGTTACCTTGCCGCCCAATCAACCGCAGGTTGTCCGCGTCGGGGTGCGTGTGGCCGAAGGCACGCCACCGGGCGAGTATCGCGCACATATGCTGTTCCGCGCGGTTCCCGATGCGGTGGCGGCAGCGCCAACTGGCGCAGCGAAGCCGGCAGGCGAGGGTGTATCGATCGCATTGACGCCGATCTATGGCATCACGATTCCGGTGATCGTTCGTGTCGGCGACTTGGGGGCCGAAGCGTCTATCGGCGACGCGTGGGTCAGCGAGACGCAGGACGGACCCGCATTCAATTTCGATCTGACGCGCACCGGCAACCGCTCGGTCTATGGCGACATCGAGGTCACGCGGCCGGGCGTACCCGAGCCGTTGCTCGTCGCGCGCGGAATCGCCGTCTATCCCGAAGTCGGCGCGCGCAAGGTGTCGCTGCGCGTCCCGGGCGAACTTGCGGCCAAGCTCAAGGGGCCGGTGCGGATCCGCTACTCGGAAGACCGCGAAATCGGCGGCGGCACGATCGACGAGGCCGACCGGGTGGTAAAGTGAAGGCATAGGCCGGACAGACGCGGGCCGAACGATGATCCGCGCGGCGCTTGCACGATGGAAGCCGGCGGTCCTCGCCGGATTGGCGCTGGTGGGGCTTGCTCCCGCCGGCGCGCACGCCGTTGATAAGGTGCCGATAGCAGTATCGGCGGAAAATTGGGCGCCGAACGAGGATGACAGCTGGCTGTTCGACGTCCGGTCGGGGCAATATCGGCTGGGCGACGGGGTGCGCGGCTATCAGACGCCGCAGGGCATTTGCGTCGACCTTGGCGATGTCGTGCTCGCGCTCGATCTGGCGGTGCGCGTTGACAAGAAGTTGCGCCGCGCAACCGGCTGGGTGTTCGACGAGCGTCGGAGCCTGACGATCGACCGCGACGCGGGCGAAGTGCGCGCCGGGAGCCAGAGCTTTCGGCTGACCCCGGCGATGATCCGCGACACGCCGGCGGGCTGGTGCGTCGATCTCGACAATCTCAACGCGTGGCTGGGGGTGCCGCTGGCGGTCGATTTGTCGAATGCGGTGCTCCGCATCGATACGAAGGACAAGCTGCCGTTCCAGATGGCCGCCGAGCGGCGCGCGCGCGCCGCGGCGATCCGTCCGCAGGCGCAATTCGACCTTGCGAGCCTGCCGCAGGCTGCGCGGCCATATCAAGCGTGGGCGACTCCGTCGGTCGATGTCGTTGCCTCGGCGGGGTTCGTGTCGGACAAGCGCGGCGGATCCTATGTTCAGGCGCGCTACGAGATATTTGCGGCGGGCGAAGTGGCGAAGCAGAGCTTCGACGCGCGCTTGTCGTCAGACAATGAGGGGGTTCCCGACAGCCTGCGGTTGCGGCTCTATCGCACCGATCCGCAAGGCGCGTTGCTCGGGCCGCTGAAGGCGACGCATTATGCGGTCGGCGATGTCAGCCTGTTGTCGACCGGGATCGTCGCATCGTCGGCGCCGGGGCGCGGCGCGGTGCTGACGAACCGTCCGGTCGAGCGCCCCGACAGCTTCGACAAGACGACCTTCCGCGGCGATTTGCCCGCAGGATGGGACGCCGAACTGTATCGCAACGGGCAATTGCTCGCTTTCACCAGTCCGAATGGCGATGGCCGCTACGAATTTATCGACGTGCCGCTGCAATATGGCGCGAACCGCTTCGAGATCGTGCTTTACGGGCCGCAGGGGCAGATCCGGCGCGAAATCAGACAGGTGCAGGTGGGGATGGATTCGATCCCGCCGCAGCAGACCTGGTATTGGGCGGGGTTCGCGCAGGAAAATGCCGATCTGATCGAATTCGGCAACCAGCGGCGTGGCGCGTTCCGGCGCGGTTGGCGCGGGACGCTGGGGATCGAGCGCGGGCTCGATACGCGGACGTCGGCGGCCGGCTATTTTCACAGCCTGATGATCGAGAATGTCCGGTATAATTATGGTGAGGTCGCGCTGCGCCGGTCGATCGGGCCGACGTTGCTCGAAGTGGGGGGCAGCTATGCCGACAATGGCGGTGGCGCGGCGCGTGCGAGCTGGCTTGCGGCGTTCGGCGAAACCTATGTGCGCGCAGATGCGATGCGCGGCTGGGGCGGATTTGTGTCCGACCGTTTCATCAACAATATCAATGGCCTCTATTCGATCTCGGTCGATCAGTCGGTAAAATTGGGACAGACGGTGCTGCCGCTTCGCTTTGACGTGCGACAAGTCGACCGGCGGTCGGGGATCGCAAGCCTCGAGGCGAGCGCGCGTGCGTCGGCGAGCTTCCGCGCAATGACCTTTACCGGCCAGCTCGACTGGAGCCGCACCAAGGTGCCGATCGGCCCCGATCCGCCCGACAATCTGACCGCCAGCCTGCTCGCCAATGCCCGGATCGGGCGCGTCCGCCTGCGTGGTGAGGCGCGCTTTGCGCTGTCGGGCGACACCAGCGATACGCGGATGGCGCTGATCGGAGAATGGGCAGGGAAGGGCGATGCCGAATGGCGCGCCGAACTTGGCTATGACCGCGGGCTCGACCGCGCGCGAGCGGGAATCGGATATACGCGCCGCTTCAACAAGGTGCAGCTGACGGGATTTGGCGAAGTCGCAAGCGACGGGTCGGTTGCGGCATCGCTGGCGCTGGCCTTCAGCTTTGGGCCCAAAGCCAATGGCGGCTGGCGCGTGTCGAGCGAAAAGCTCGCGAGCCGGGGGCAGGTGATTGCCGATGTCTGGATGGACGACAACGGCGATGGCATCTGGCAAGCGAGTGAGGCCGCGCTGCCCGGCGTGCCGCTGACGGCCGGCAATGCCTATGTCGACGCGGCGACCGACAAGGCGGGCCATGCGGCGATCGACGGGCTGGAGCCGTTCCGTCCGGTGCTGATCGGGATCGACGCGGGCAGTCTGCCAGATCCCTATGTGCAGCCGGCCTTGCCGGGCGTGGTGGTCTCTCCGCGGCCGGGTGTCGCAACGCGCGTCGCGTTGCCGATGACTGCCGCGGGCGAGATTGAAGGAATATTGCGACGCGATGGCGGCAACGCGATCGAGGGGCTGGGCGTTGAACTCGTCGATGCCGAAGGCCGGGTGCGCGCGACGACGATCACCGAATTCGACGGCTATTTCCTGTTCGAGAGTGTCGCTTATGGGCGGTATACGCTGCGACTGGGGAAGGCGTCTGCAGCTGCACTACGGCTGGATAGCAGTTTTGCGATCAGCGCCGTGCCAGGCAAAGCGATGCCGCGGGTGCGGCTGGGAACGGTCACGCTGATGCCGCTGCGGAGTAATGTGATGTTGCAAAATGCTGCGGAGCCAGAGGGCGATAGCGCTCCAGTGTATCAGGGTGAGGGAGGCGGTGGGATACAGGGAACGTCACAATAGGGGGTGGGAAGCGGACAACGTAGTGGGCGCGGCGAGACTGGGATCGGTTCAGTCGGTTGCCGCTTCGACAGACGTTTCCCATCCGTCATATTTCACCTTGTAATGAGCCTCCATCCTCAGTGCGTCTTGCCGAAGATGGGCCAAATCTTCAGGCGTGGTCGATTGTTCTCGTTCAAGCCAAAGATAGAGCGTGCCGTCAGCGTCACTCACATCAACAAGTCGCCAACCTAAGGAAATTGCGTCCGCTTTAAGCCGATTGATCGGTCCATCTGCCCCCGCAAAATACACGCTGACCGTTCGAACGGTATTGGGGACGTCTCCAGCGTCCCTCAGGGCGCTAACGATTTCAGCGTCAGACATCTCCTCTTTTGCAAGGCGCTCTGCCGCGATCGGAACTTGATTCAGGCCCAATGAGAGGATTCCCGCGGCGGCAATGATCGAGAACATATGGCTCGTGTGCCACTGTCCGCCAATGACTGCAATCGGTCGATTGCCGACATTCGTCTCCCGGGCGAACCCGGGAACCTGCCTTGCTTTCGTTCGACGTCGAAAAGAGCAGTCAGACACCGGGTCAAGCCCGCGGTGACAGTATATTCTGTGAACAATCGAAAGCCTGTCTCTCCGCCTGATCGAACAAACTGTCGGCCGACCACTCTCAACTGAGCAACGGCTCCAGCGCGTCCCATTCGCGGTCGACCGCGCGGCGGCCGGCGTCGATGGCGGCGCGGATTTTTGTCGGGTTGAATTCGAGCGTTTCGGCGACTTCTTCTTCCGGCTCGATGATGCGGATCGGCGCAAAGCGGTAGCGCGAGATCTGGATGTCGAGCGGACGGAGAATGCGCGCGGCTTGGGCACCGCCGATGCCTTCGTTCTGGAGCGCGCGAAGCTGGCCTTCGCGCGCGGCGATAAGGTCGTTGATCAGCGCGGCGCCGGCAAGGTCGTTTGCCGAGACTTCGGATTGCAGGATGTCGACCGCGCGCAGCCCAATCTTGATCAGATTGGGGAAGGTGCGCACCGGACCCGGGCGCGGGGACGGGGAGGCGCGGACTGCGATCACGCCGCGCGGATTCATTTCAAGCGCTGCGCTAAGCGGGGTCACATCGCGCACGCCACCATCGACCCATTGTTCTTCAGTCCCGTCGGCCGCGCGCGTTTTGAGCGGGTCGAAGAACAAGGGCATCGCGCAGCTTGCGTAAACCCAATTGTGGATGCCGGGCACGCTCTCGTCGATGCTGCGGTAAGTTCCGGTCCCGAGATTGACGACGCCGAGCAGCAGCTTGCGCCCACTGGCGCGCAGCTTCGCATCGTTCGCAAAACTCTTGAGCAGCCGCTTGAGCGGCGCGGTGTCATAAAGCGCGTCTTCGCCGAGCAGGCCGCCGACGACGCCGAGCGGTCGCGATTTGTAGATTGAGCCGTTGCCCGTGATGCTGAGCCAGGCGTCGAGAAGTCCGGGCACATCATCCTGTGCAACGCCGAGCGCCTGAATCCCGCCGGTCGAAACGCCCGCGACAATGTCGAGGCGGACGCCGCGATTGACCACAAGTTCGTGAACGACGCCGACCTGAAAAGCGCCTTTGGCGCCGCCGCCGCTCAATACGATTGCCAGACCACCAGCCATATCCTCCGCCTCCTTGGCAGGTCGAAGTTTACAGCAATTCAGCCCTTCCCCCAAGCTGCGAAGCCCCGTCCAACCCAGAATCCGCGCCGCCTGTTAACCGTTTTTTATCCATGATTGGCCAAAGCGGATGCGAGCATGAATTTGCCTGTGGGGAATAATCAATGTCTGATGCTTTTGGTTCGAAGAACCATCCGACCAGCGCCGACGTCGCCATCATTGGCGCCGGCCCGGCCGGACTGACCGCCGCCTATCAACTGACCCAGCAGGGTTACAGCGTAACGGTGATCGAAAAGGATCCGATCTATGTCGGCGGCATCAGCCGCACGGTCGAGCATGAAGGCTTTCGCTTCGATATCGGCGGGCATCGTTTCTTTTCGAAGAGCCGCGAAGTCGTCGACCTGTGGAACGAGATCCTGCCCGACGATTTCATCGAGCGCCCGCGGATGAGTCGCATCTATTATGAGGGCAAATTCTATTCCTATCCGCTGCGCGCCTTCGAGGCGCTGTGGAACCTCGGCGTCATTCGCTCGACCTTGTGCATGGTGAGCTATGCCAAGGCAAAGCTGCTGCCGAACAAGAATGTGCGCAGTTTTGAGGACTGGACGATCAACCAGTTCGGGCAAAAGCTCTATTCGATCTTTTTCAAGACCTATACCGAGAAGGTGTGGGGCATGCCGTGCGACGAAATGTCGGCGGACTGGGCGGCGCAGCGCATCAAGGGACTCTCGCTTGGCAGTGCGGTGATCGATGGGTTGAAGCGCAGCCTCGGGCTCAACAAGCGGCCCAATGATGGCATGGCGACCAAGACTCTGCTTGAAACCTTCCGCTATCCGCGGCTCGGTCCGGGCATGATGTGGGACGCAGCGCGCGACAAGGTCGTGGCGGGCGGAAACCATGTCCTGATGGCGCACAGCTTCAAGCAACTGACCCAGGACCAGAAGACCGGCCGCTGGCGAATGACCGCGACCGGCCCCGATGGCGATATCGTGATTGACGCGGCGCATGTGATCAGCTCGGCGCCGATGCGCGAACTGGCGGCGCGTATCCATCCGCTTCCCGCCTGCGCGCTGAACGCGGCACCGAACCTCAAATATCGCGACTTTCTGACCGTTGCGCTCAAGATCCGGTCGGAGGACCTGTTCCCCGACAACTGGATCTATATCCACGACAGCAAGGTGCAGGTGGGCCGGGTCCAGAATTTCCGTAGCTGGTCGCCCGAAATGGTGCCTGACCCCGAACTGGCCTGCGTCGGCCTCGAATATTTCTGTTTCGAGGGCGACGGGCTCTGGTCGGCGAGCGACGAACAGCTGATCGCGCTCGCGACGACCGAAATGGAAATCCTGGGGCTTTGCGATCCCGAAGATGTCGTCGGCGGCGCCGTGGTGCGGCAGGAAAAAGCCTATCCGGTCTATGACGACGACTATGCCCTGCATGTCGAAACGATGCGTAGCGAACTCGAAACACGTTATCCGACGCTGCACATGGTGGGGCGCAACGGCATGCACCGTTATAATAATCAGGATCATGCGATGATGACCGCGATGCTGACGGTGCGCAACATCGTCGCGGGCGAAAAACTCTATGATATCTGGGGCGTCAACGAGGATGCCGAATATCATGAGAGCGGTACCGAGGGCGAACAGGCCGCGCTGGCTTCGGTCCGCGAGGTCCCGGCGCGCATCCCGAAGGCCGCGTAAGGTCTTGGCCGGAGGCGCCACCATCATGCACCCCGCCATCAAACTGATCGCGTCGGTCCGACGCGGCGAGATACGCTGGTTGAACTATCTTCTCGCCAGCGGGCTTGCGCTCGGTAGCGACGCGGGGCTGTTTCTGCTGTTGCTCGATGCGGGGTTGTCGCCCGTTACTGCGTCGGCGGTCGGCTATTGTGCCGGGATTCTGGTTCACTGGCTGATATCGAGCCGGCTCGTCTTTGCCGATGGGACCGCCGCGCGCGGGACTGGCGAACGCCACCGGCAAAAACTGCTCTTCGTCGGTTCGGCGCTTGTAGGGCTTGCCGTCACGACGGCAATCGTCGGCGGCGGTAGCGCGCTTGGCCTCGATCCGCGGCTCGCGAAACTGGCGGCGATCGTCGTCAGCTTTCAAACGACCTATCTGCTCCGGCGTCATATCGTCTTTCGTACGGTCGCAGCGTGAACGAGGCGACCGCGCCGCTTGCGGGCGTTGCCGCGCCGCCAAGCTCGAATGGCATTGCGCTTGGTCCGTGGTTCACACCGACGCGAATCGCCCTGATCATCTGGACGGCGATGAGTCTGATCGCGCTCGTCGCGAATTGGCAGGCAATCGCCGCGCTCAGTCTTTCCGACACCGACGACGCGATGCGCATGGCGCAGGTCCGCGACTTGCTCGCCGGGCAAGGCTGGTGGGATCTTACGCAACATCGGGTCAATCCCGCTGGCGGCGGCGTATTGATGCATTGGTCGCGTATCGTCGATGCGCCACTGGCGGCCGGGATATGGCTGCTCAAACCGCTGTTCGGGCAAGCGGTCGCTGAACAGATCATCATGGCAGTGTGGCCACCGATGCTCGGCGCGGCGCTCAGCGTCGCCTGTGTGCGAGGATATAGCGGGCTGTCGGACCGGCGGATTTCCTATGTCTTGCCGCTGTTCCTGATCCTGTCGGGTTATATCGTGATCCAGTTTCGCCCGCTGCGGGTCGATCATCATGGCTGGCAGATTTTCCTCGCGATGTTGGTGATGGGGCAGGCGCTGCGCCCCGCGACATGGCGAGCGGGCTTGCTCGGCGGGTTTTTTGCCGCTGCTTTGCTGGCGATATCAATCGAAGGATTGCCGATCGTCGCCCTGTTCGCCGGGCTTGCTGCACTGCGCTGGGCGCTGCACGGCCGCGCCGACGATCGCGATCGTTTGTGCGGATATATAGGGGCGCTGGCGGGCGGCGCGATCCTGCTTCAGTTTCTGACGCGCGGTCCGACGGGGCTCACTGGTAGTTGGTGCGACTCGCTTTCGGCGCCCTATCTCGCGGGCTTTGTCGCGGCCGCTGCGGTGACTTTTGCGGTCGCGCGCGCCAATCCAGCGGCGATGTGGCTGCGCTTTGTGTTGCTCGGCGTCGCGGGGTTCGCCGCGGCGGGCGCGCTGGTGGGGACCGAACCGCAGTGCGCGAACGGTCCCTTTGCGTCGCTCGATCCGATCGTCGTCAAATATTGGTACCAGAACGTCCTCGAGGGCCAGCCCCTTTGGGCGTCAAAGCTGCACGACGCGATTCACGTGATCGTGCCGTCGCTCGTCGGCCTCGCCGGATCGCTGCTGGCGTGGCGCGGCAGCGAGACCGATGCCGACCGCAAGAACTGGGCGACGATCATGATCGCACTGCTCGGCGCGGCGACCTTGTCGTTGCTCGTGCTCCGCAGCGTGTCGACGGCGCATGTTTTTGCGTTGCCGGGTTGTGCCTGGCTGGGGCTCCGCGCCTGGACGTGGGCCCGCACGATATCATCGACCTTGCCGCGCATATTCGCATCTGCCGCGGCGGCGCTGACGCTGCCGCTTCTCGGCAGCATGGCGGTCACGGTGGTGCTCAATATGGTCGTTCCATCGTTGAAAGCCGAGGAAGAAGAGAGCGTGCGGCAGGCCGCTGCCGGCCCCTATCGGTCGGACTGTCTTGACCCCGCGGCGATCGCCGCGCTCGCGCATATACCGACAACGACGATCCTGACTCCGATCGACCTTGGTGCGCCGGTGATATTCTGGACGCACCACCGGCTGGTCGCGACCCCGCATCATCGCAACAAGGAAGCGATGGCAGACTCGATTCGCGTCTTCGCGGACGATCCGGCGAAAGCCGAGGCGCTCGTCCGCAAGCAACAGGCGAGTTTGATCGTGTTCTGCCGGACCGCGAACGACTTCTCATTCTATCGCCGCGCGCGCAAGGACGGACTGGCGGCGCAGCTTTATGCGGCGAAACCGCCGGAATGGCTCGAAGCCGTGCCGATCAGCACGAAGGCCGGATTGTCGGTGTGGCGGGTGCTGCCGCCCGCGCCGTGACGCCGTGCGGTCAGGCGGCGCGGAAGGTCAGCGCGGCGCCGTTCATGCAATAGCGCTTGCCCGTCGGTTTCGGCCCGTCATCGAAGACATGGCCGAGGTGCCCGCCGCAGCGTTTGCAATGAACTTCGACGCGCGCATAACCCAGTTCGCGATCGGTCGATGTCGCAATGCCGCCTTTGAGCGGTGTCCAGAAGCTTGGCCAGCCGGTCCCGCTGTCGAACTTCGTCTTGCTCGAATAGACCGGCAACGCGCAGCCCGCGCAGAGGAAAGTGCCGACGCGCTTTTCCTTGTCGAGCGGGCTGGTGAAGGGGCGCTCGGTCGCAGCTTCGCGGAGGACGCGATATTGCAACGGCGACAGGCGTGCTTTCCACTGGGCGTCGGTAAGCTGCCATCCGGCCTCGGCCTTTGGGCGCGACGATCGGGCAAACAGCATCGGCGCGACGATCACTGCACCACCAAGCGCAAGCCCGCCGAGCAGGTAACGACGTTCGATCATATCCAACTCCTCTGGCTAGGTACGTTGGGTATGAGCGGCCGGTTTCAACCGCGCGTCAATATTTTTCGAGTTGCACCGGCATGTGGCGGTAGCCGTGAACGAAGCTGGCGTGGACGCGCTCGGGTTCGGCAAGGACATTCACGCGCAGGCGACGGCGCTGCATTTCGGAGATCAGCGTCGTGAGCTGAAGCTCGGCAACGCGTGCGCCGACGCAGCGGTGGATGCCATAGCCAAAGGCCAGATGGCGGCGCGCATTCTCGCGGTCGACGATGATGCGATCGCCGTCGGGAAACACGCTCTCGTCGCGATTCGCTGAGGCGTACCAGAGTGCAAGCTTGTCGCGCTTCTTGATTTCGTGGCCGAACAGCTCGGTATCCTCGGTCGCGGTGCGGCGCATGTGCGCGAGCGGGGTCTGCCAGCGCAGGATTTCGTGCATCGCGTTGATGGCAAGTTCGGGGTCGTGATTCTTTTCGAGCTTCGCGCGCTCTTCGGGAAAGGAATGGAGACCGTAGGCATAGGCTGACATCGAATTGCGCGTCGTGTCGTTGCCGCCGACGATGAGCAGGATGAGATTCCCCATGAACTCATTTTCGCTCATATGCTTCATCGCGTCCGATTGAAGCATGATCGAGATCAGGTCGTGCTTGCCGGGGTTCTGCGCCTTTGCGTCCCACAATTGCTTGAAGGCGGCGCCCATTTCGAACGCCTTGGCAAGACGGACCTGGCGTTTTTCGAGCGTGTCGAAGCTTTCGATATCGCCCAGCGCATCGGACCAGCCGGTAAGCCGGTGGCGCTCTTCCCAGGGGAAGTCGAAGAGGATCGCGAGCATGTCGGTGGTGAGTTCGATCGACAGGCGTTCGACCCAGTCGAAGGTCTCGCCGATCGGCAGCGTGTCGATCAGCGCGGCGGTACGCGCCTGGGTATCGGCGCGCATGCGTTCGATTTCGGAGGGGCCGAAGGCGGGAGCGACCGTGCGGCGCTGCGCCGTATGTTGCGGGGGATCCATTGCGATGAACATCGGCATCGGGATTTCGCCCTCTTTCAGATGTTCAATGCCGTCACCGGCGACGGTAATTCCGCCATATTCCCACGACGAGGAAAAGAGTTTGGGCAGCGCCTCAATATGCTGGATCGGCTTGTACGTCGTCACCGACCAATAGGGACCGAATTTCGAATCTTCGCAGCGATAGATGGGCGCCTCGGCGCGCAGTTGGCGCATCGGTTCCTGCCAGCGGTCTTCGCTCCACAGCTCGGGGCGGCTGACGTCGAGCGGGTCGACGACTTCGGGGTCGATGCGGATCTGGGTGGCCATGGCTGCTCTCCTCGATGAGACCGTCTGGCGCGGTCTATTAGGTTGCAGAATGCCACTATTTACAATAATGTCAACGGCGGTGTCGACCCTCGCTCGCCCCGGCTTCCGGTGGTTCGCGGTGGCGGCGGTCGCTTAGATCTGTTTCCTTCGGCCCCAAAATTTCCAGTTGCTGCGCCCGCTCAAAACGCCCGCCCGGAACAGCCGCACCGACAGGTAGATAACGAGCGCGACCGATATCGCCTGCCAGCCAAGCGCGAGCAGGTGCACGGCCTTGGCATCGTCGGTTGCAGCGCGCGCCGCCATCGCGAGAGGCGACGAGAAGGGGAATATCTGCGCAAATTTTGCCAAGCTGCTGCCCGGGGCGCTCGCAGCTCCGGCCGAGAGGCTGAACATGCCGACCTGGAAGATGGTGATCGGCAGGCTGAGCATCTGAATCTCGCGCACCGACGCGGCCTGCGCACCGACCCCGAGGAATACCGCGCCGAGCAGGAGGAAAGATAACACGAAATAGACAAAGCCGATGCCCAGAAAGAAGGGCCAGCCGGTCGCTGGCGCCGCCGACAAAGCTGCCGCCGCCTTCGTTGCGCTATCGGTCGCGGCAAGCGATCCAGGGTCCATCAGCACGGCAGTGATGAGGCCGCCGCCTAGCGCAAGGACAACCCAGAAGGCGATGAATAGAACCGCGACTCCCAGAAATCCGAGAAGCTTCCCTAGAAAGACGCTTTCAAGTGGCACGGCCGCAGCAAGAATTTCGATGACCTTGTTGCCCTTTTCCTCGGCGAGCGAACTTACCGTCTGACCTGCAAGGAGCAGAGTCAGAAGAAAGATGACGAACACGGCGCTGAAACCGAGCGACTGTTGCACTGCAATGCTGGTGCCGCCGCTGGAC
>JAURVS010000180.1 GCA_030655355.1 Sphingopyxis sp. | reverse complement strand
TCGACAGCGCCGATGATGCTCCCGCGATCCGCCTGATCAATGCGATCATCGCCGAAGCGGTACGACAGGGCGTCAGCGATATTCATATCGAACCTTATGAAAGCGGGCTCGTCGTGCGGATGCGCACCGACGGCGTGTTGCGCGAACATCTGCGCATGCCCCCGCACGTCGCCCCCGTCGTCGTCAGCCGTATCAAGGTGATGGCGCGCCTCGACATTGCCGAGCGCCGTGTGCCGCAGGATGGCCGCATCGGGCTGACGCTTGCAGGCAAGGCGGTCGACGTCCGCGTCTCGACGCTGCCCAGCCGCGCGGGCGAGCGCGTCGTGATGCGTATCCTCGACAAGGACGCGGCGGGGATCGACTTCGACATCCTCGGGCTGACAGGCGCCGCCGACCAGATTTTGCGCGAAGCGCTGGCCGAACCCAATGGCATCATTCTCGTGACCGGTCCGACGGGGTCGGGCAAAACGACGTCACTCTATGCCGCACTCAAGCAGCTCAACGACGGCCAGCGCAATATTCTGACCGTCGAGGATCCCGTCGAATATGCCGTCGATGGCGTCGGTCAGACGCAGGTCAACAGCAAGGTCGGGCTCGATTTCGCGGCAGGCCTTCGCGCCATTCTGCGTCAGGATCCCGACGTCGTGATGGTCGGCGAAATCCGCGACCGCGAGACTGCCGACATTGCGGTTCAAGCGTCGCTGACCGGCCATCTCGTGCTGTCGACCGTTCACACCAATGATGCCGTCGGTGCAATCACGCGCCTCAAGGATCTGAAGGTCGAGCCCTTCTTGCTCGCCTCTACGCTGCGCGCCGTGATCGCGCAGCGGCTCGTCCGCAAGCTTTGCGACCATTGCCGCGAGCCGGTGCAGGCCGACAACAGTGTCGCAGCAATTCTTGGACTCGACATCGGCACCGTGATCTGGCGCCCGAAGGGCTGCGAGCATTGCAGCGGCACCGGCTATAAGGGCCGCATCGGGGTGTTCGAGGCGATCAAGGTCGACGAAACCGTACGGCGCTACATCTATAATGGCGGCGACGAAGCGATGATCACGCGCCACGCCTTTCTGAAGTCACCGACGCTCGCTTCGGCGGCGCGGACGATGGTCGCGAAGGGGCTGACGACCGCCGAAGAGGCGATCCGAATCGCGCGGCGCGAGGAAATCGATGCCTGACTATCGCTACGTGGCGATCGATCCCCAAGGCCGCGAGCGCCAGGGACGGCTGACTGCCGCGAACGACGACGCCGCGCGCGCCGACCTGATGCGGCGCAAATTTCACATCGTTGCGGTCGAGGCGGCAGGAACGAAGCCCGCGAGCCGATCGCTGCTTGCCTTCCGTAAAAACAAGCTGTCATCGAAGGAACTCGCACTCTTCACCCGGCAGCTCGCGACACTTGCCGAGGTCGCGCCGCTCGAAGAGGCTCTGCGGACGCTCTCGCGCCAAAGCGAAGCCGAAAGCGCGCGGAGCGTCATCGGCGACGTCCACGCAGGGTTGCTCGAAGGCCGCCGGCTTGCCGACGCGATGGCGCGTCAGCCGACCAGCTTCCCGCCGCTCTATCGCGCGATGGTCGCCGCGGGCGAAACGACGGGCAGTCTGACGACGATCCTCGCGCGCCTCGCCGATCTGCTCGAAC
>JAURVS010000173.1 GCA_030655355.1 Sphingopyxis sp. | reverse complement strand
GGGCAGCAGATGCGCATGCCGGTGTTGTTCTTCGTCGATCCCAAGATCATGGACGACCCCGATGCGCGCGACGTTCAGGAAATCACCCTTAGCTACACCTTCCACCCCTCGGACGCAGTAGACGAGGGCAAAAAGCCGAGCTAAGGCCGCGATCAAGAGTCTAATCAAGACCGGCGGGCGATGGGGAATCGCGATGCTGGGGCTGCTAAAAACGGGAAAAACGCCATGTCCGGTGCGAAACATCATGACTACCACCTCGTAAATCCCAGCGTCTGGCCGCTGATCGGCTCGGTCGCGGCGCTCGTGATGTTCTTCGGGCTCGTCATGGCGATGCACGCGGACCATTTCGGCGGCATCGGCAAATGGGTGCTCGGTCTTGGCTTCATGGGCGTGATCGCCACCTTCTTCAGCTGGTGGTCGGACGTCGTCAATGAAGCGCATGCCGGTGACCATACGCCGGTCGTCCAGCTTCACCTGCGTTACGGCATGATCCTGTTCATCGCTTCGGAAGTCATGTTCTTCGTCGGCTGGTTCTGGGCCTGGTTCGACTTCTCGTTGTTCCCGGTGCCGATCGAATATGTCGATGGCGCAGTCACCTCGCTGTTCGGTCAGGACGGCGCCGCCGCTATCACCATGTGGCCGCCGAAGGGCATCGAAGTCATCGATCCGTTCTCACTGCCTTTGCTCAACACGTTGATCCTGCTTTGCTCGGGTACGACGATCACCTGGGCGCACCACGCGCTGATCCACGGCGATCGCGAAGGGCTGAAAAAGGGCCTGTGGCTGACGATCATCCTTGGTGCAGTCTTCTCGACCATCCAGGCCTATGAATATATGCACGCGCCGTGGGGCTTCGGGCAGAGCAACTACAGCTCGGCCTTCTACATGGCGACCGGCTTCCACGGCTTCCACGTTCTTGTCGGCACGATCTTCCTGATCGTCTGTCTCGTTCGTACCTACAAGGGTCACTTCACCCCGACGCAGCATTTCGGCTTCGAAGCTGCTGCCTGGTACTGGCATTTCGTTGACGTGGTGTGGCTGTTCCTCTTCATCATCATCTATGTCTGGGGCGGCTGGGGCGCACCTGTCGCCGCGCACTAAATTGCCGACCGGCAATGACATTCAGAAAGGGCAGCCGCCGCTCTGGCGCGCTGCCCTTTTTGGTCTCTGCCCCGAATGCGGCGCGTCGACGCTGTTCGACGGACC
>JAURVS010000172.1 GCA_030655355.1 Sphingopyxis sp. | reverse complement strand
GCTCACCAACGGCCGCCAGATTCAGATGACCTTCGCGATCGACGATGACGCGTTCGAACTGTCGGCCGAAAGCCGCCCCGCCGATCTTGCCGACCAGATGCGATTGATCGCCGGTAAGCTCGCCCAGCCGCGCTGGGACCCGGCACCAGTCGAACGGCTGCGGATCGGCTATCTGACGGGTTATGACCTCAACGACGCGACGCCCAACGCCGTGCTCGATCGCAATTTGCGTGGCTGGCTGACCAATAATGACGCGCGCTGGGCTGCGCCTGACAAGGCGCAGATCGAGGCACTGAATCCCGCGGCCTTCCGTGCCTTCTGGGAACCGCGGCTCGCCAGTGGGCCGATCGAAGTACAGATTTTCGGCGATCTGGAATCGGTCGACTATCGCAAGATCCTCTCCGAGACGTTGGGTGCATTGCCGCAGCGCGCGACCTTGGCCCCGCCAAGCGGCCAGCGTGTCGATTTCGCAAAGCATGTCACGGTGCCCGAACTGGCGTATCACCGTGGCGATAAAGGGCAGGCAGCCGCTATGACAGCCTGGCCGACCGCCGGCGGTCTTGCCAGTCCGCGCGAGGCGCGTGGCCTCGAGGTGCTCGCGGCCATCTTCAACGATCGCCTGTTCGATCGCCTGCGCGCGGAGCAAGGGGCCAGCTATGGCCCTGTCGTCGACAGCCACTGGCCAACCGGCTTCGACAGCGGCGGTTATCTGCTCGTCGGAAGCCTTCTCGCGCCGAAGGATCTCGATCGTTTTTACGGGATTGCGCGCGATATCGCCGCCGACTTGGTCGCCAAGCCGATCACTGCCGACGAGTTGACGCGCAACGCCGGTCCGATCCGCGAGCAGGTTGCGCGCGCCTCGACGGGCAATGTCTATTGGATGTTCCTGCTCGAAGGCGCGACGCGCGACCCGCGCGTTGCCGCTGCCGCGCTTTCCATGCAGGATGACATCTCGGCGGTCACCGCTGCTGACATCCAGCGGTTGGCGCGCCAATATCTGACGCCCGAACGCCAATGGTCGCTGGCAATCTTGCCAAAGGATATGACGCTGGCCGAGGCATCGGCACAGGGTGCGGCTGCGGCGGCTGCTTCGCCCGAACCGGCAGTCGGCGGACGCTAAGCGGTTCCGCTGCCCGGCGTCGGGCGGCGGGTCCGACGGATGCGCGGCTCGTGTTCGAGCTGCGCCTTGCTCATGATGTCGTGCCGCATCTTGGCGCGTACATCATGGATCGACGCGATCACCGGTCCCATTGCGACGCCTAGGTCGATCAATACCGCCTCGGCGAGTTGTAACGAGCTTTCGAGCGTTTCGGGCACCGCGTCGTTCGCGCCCGCCTGATAGAGCGCCGCTGCATGGTCGGCGTCGCGCGCGCGGCTGATGATCGGCAGGTCGGGATATTTTTGCTTGAGTTGGCGCGTCATGCGCAGCTGCTGCACCGGGTCATCCATCGTCAGCACGATTGCGTTGGCGGTTTCGATGCCCAGCCTGTCGAGCGCGCCGGGGCGAGCGACGTCGGCAAAGCGCACGATAAAGCCGTCGCGTCGGGCGGCTGCGACGGTGTCGATATCGGCATCGACGGCGATATAGGGTCGGCCATGCTCGCGGAGCAGCTCGGCGACGGTGTGGCCGACACGGCCGAATCCGACGATGACGGTGCGCCCCTCGGGCGTGTCGTCGCTTTGTGCGTCGCCGGTGCGAAGCTCGATCCGCCGTGCGATATCATGCCCGATCCGCGCGAGCAGCGGCGTGATCGTCAGCCCGATCGCCGTGACCAGCTGCCAGAATTCGGCGGTACTGCGGCTGATAATCTGCGCCTGAAGTGCCGTCGCCAGGACGATCAACGTGGTTTCGGACGGGCTCGACATCAGCAAGCCGACTTCGGCTGCGGTGCCGCGCCGCGCGACGTTCGAAAAACGCAGCAAGGCGGCTGTGACAATCGCCTTGATCGCGACAACGCCGACGACCGCGACGACCAGCTGCTGCCATTGTTCGGCGATCGTCTTGAGGTTGAGCCCCATGCCGACGCTGATCAGAAACACCCCGAGCGCGAGGCCCTTGAACGGCGCGGTGATCGCCTCGACCTCATTATGATATTCGGTTTCGGCGATCATCAGCCCGGCGAGCAACGCGCCGACGATCGGCGACAGGCCGACCGCGGCAGTCGCGAGCGCCGCGACGATCACCACAAGCAGACTGGCGGCGAGGAAGAGTTCGGGGTCTTTCGCGCGCGCGGCTTGGGCGAAGATGCGCGGCAACAGGAACCAGCCGCCGATCGCCAGCGCCGCGACGACGACCGCGCCCTGCCACAGCGTCGTCAGCAACAGCTCGGCGCTGTCGCCTGATGTCGCGGGCGATAGCGCGGCGAGGATGAAGATGATCGGGACAAGCGCGAGGTCTTCGAACAACAGCATCGAGAAAGAGGCGCGGCCGACCGCCGATTTCGTGCCCGCAATCGGCAGCACCAACGCCGTCGAGGAGAGGGCGAGGGCGATCCCAAGCCCAAACGCGGCGGGGGTTGAATAGCCGCCGATCAGTTTCAGCGCGAGACCGAGGATCAGCCCGCCGAGAAGCAGCTCGGCCGCACCGATGCCGAACACCAGTTTCCGCAATTGCCATAAACGGCGGAACGACAGTTCGAGCCCGATTGAAAACAGCAGAAGGATGATGCCGAACTCGGCGAAGAGCGCGATATCCTTGGTGGACCCGATCGTGACATGTTTGAGCCAGGGATAATCGGCGGCGAGGGCGCCGAGCCCCGATGGCCCGACCAGCAGCCCGACCAATATGAAGCCGATCACGGGAGGCAGCCGAAAGCGCGCAAAGGCGGGAATGACGATGCCCGCGGCGCCGAGGACCACCAGCGCATTGCCGATGGCGGATGTTTCTGTTTCCGATACCATAAGGGCCGACCTTATGCAGGCCGGCCCCGATTGGCTAGACGTCTATCCCAACCTTTTTGGTTGTTTTCAGGCGCCCATCTTCTTTTCAAGATTTTCGACGATCGCTTCGAAGAAACCTTCGGTGGTCAGCCAGTTCTGATCGGGACCGATCAGCAGCGCCAGATCCTTGGTCATCTTGCCGCTTTCGACCGTCGCGACGCAGACCTTTTCAAGATCGTCGGCGAATTTGATCAACTCGGCATTGTCGTCGAGCTTGCCGCGATGCTTGAGACCGCCGGTCCACGCAAAGATCGACGCGATCGGGTTGGTCGACGTCGCCTTGCCCTGCTGGTGCATGCGATAGTGG
>JAURVS010000171.1 GCA_030655355.1 Sphingopyxis sp. | reverse complement strand
AATCGCTGGCCGCACCGATCGTCTGTGCGTCCTGCGTTGTGAGCAGGATGCTGCTCTCGTTCGTCGCAACAAGCGTCACGGTCGGCGTATCATCGTCGACATTGATGCTGAGCGTTCCGGGTGCGGTGTCGCCGTCGATATCGGTGACGCTATAGTTGATCGTGAACGGCTGGTTATTCTCGTCGAGACCCGCTGGATGGACGATCGGCGCATTCTGGGTGACGGTGTAAGCGCCGGTCAAGGGATTGACCGTGACGGTGAGCACCGTGGTGGCGCCCTGATTAATCAACAAATTGCCGCCCGACATCACATAGGTGAAGCCTGCGGGAGCACCGGTTGCATTGAGTGCGAAGGCAAGTGCGCCGTCACCGCCCGAGCCGCTGAGCGTGCCCGTTGCGTTCTGCGCATTAATGTCATCGCCGGCGCCGCCGGCAATACCGCCGGGAAGCGCGTCATCGTCAAGCAACACCGCCGCGTTGGCGACAGTGACCGGCGCCGCGTCGGCAATGCTGATCGTCAGCGTCGCGGTCGCGAGATCGCCGTCGCCGTCGCGCAGCGTGTAGGTGAAGCTGTCGCTGACCCCGCCCGGCGTACCGGCGGCACGCGTGTAGCTGTAGCTGCCGTCGGCGTTGATGATCAGCGCGCCATATTGCCCATTGACCTGGAAATTGCCCGAGCCGTCAGCGGTCGTGTCGCCGTTTGCGGGCACATTGACGCTGACGATCGCCGAGACCGCTGCACCATCGGCGCCGCGCGTGTCGGCGCCATTGTCGCTATCGCCTGCATCGCCCGGCGCGGCATCGGTGATGACATTGCCGGTCGCCGGACCGAACTGGCCCGCTGCGATGCTGTCGGTGTCGTTCACGGCCACCGGAACGTCGTCAACGATATCGATGCGAAGCATTGCGGTCGCGTCGTCGGCGAGGTTGCCGTCGCTGTCCGACACGGTGACGACGAAGCTTTCAAAGGGCGTCAGGTCGGTGGTGTGATTGACGCTGGCGGTCAGCGTGTAGCTATAGTTCACCGTTGTGCCGACGATCGAAATGACCGTCAGCGTGCCGTAATCGCCGGTGTAGCTGTTGCCTGCGACGAGCGGCTGGCCGCCGATCGTCAGCGCCGAGACGCCATCGCCATTGGTGAAGCTGAACGAGCCAGTGGTCGTTTCGCTGGTCGTTGCAGCAGCCGAGCCAGTCGGAAGACCGGCTTCGTTCACCGAGGTGCCGGGCGTGCCGACCGCGGGAACCGTCAGCGTCGGCGTATCATTTGCCCCGTTGATCGTGATCGTCAGCGTGGTCGACGACGTATCGCCGTCGCCGTCAGTGAGCGTGTAGGTGAAGGTTTCGCTCAGCGTCTGACCGGTCGTCAGCGCCTGTACGGTCGGGTTCGCATTGTTCAACGCATAGCTGTAGCTGCCGTCGGCATTGAGCGTCAGCGTGCCATAGGTGCTCACCAGCGGTGTGCCCACGGTGCCGCCAGCAAGGCCGGTCACGGTCGCGCCATCGGCGCCCTGCGTGTCTCTCACGCCATCGGTCGTGTTGGCGTCATCGCCGCCAACGCCCGTCAGCACATTGCCGTTCGCGACGAGAGGACCATCTTCGGTGACGCTGTCGATATCGGGCTTGGCGGTGGGGACGTCATCGACAACCTGAACGGTGACGACGCCAGTGGCGAGGTCGCCGTCGGTATCGGTAGCCTGAACAGTGACGGTACCGAGCGCGCCGATCTGCGGACCGTTGACAGGCGTGTGATGCAGATTGTCGGCGAGGGTGACAGTGACGGTCGCCGAAGCGGTGGCGCCGGGCGCAATACTGGCCGGCGCGGTCAGGCTGATCGTGATCGCGGCGGGGCCGCCGGGGGTCAGCGAGCCGGTGATCGTCTGTCCACCGGGTGCCAGCGTCCAGATGATATCGGTGCCCACGCCGTCAAGATTGGTGGCAAGACCGGCAACGCCCGAGAAGGCGAAGCCCGACAATGCGTCCGAACCAGCTGTAAAGCTGAGACTGCCGGTTGCGACTTCGTCGGGACTAAACGGGTTGCTGCCATCGGCGAGCGCAGCTTCGCTCACGGTCAGCGTGATCGGAGTCGCACTGACCGGATTGGCGCCATCGGTGATCGCGATCGTCAGGCTGTCCGACGTCGGATCGCCATCGCGGTCAACCGCCGACAGCGTGAAGCTGGCGGACGGATTCGCGGCGTTGTTCTGATTACCCGCAGCGGCAAAGCTGAAGGTACCGTTGGCGTTGACCGTCAGCGTGCCCGTCGGCTGCGCGATCGACACGCTGCTTCCGGGGGCAAGCGACAAGGTCGCGCTGCCCGCGCCGAAGCTGACGTTGACCGAGGAGACGCCATCGGCGCCGCGATCGAGCGTCCAGGTGCCGGTCGCGGTCGCGCCTTCGACGACGCTGATCGGCGTGTCGGAGATGTTGAGCGTCGGCAGGTCATCGATGATGGTCACGCCAAACGAACCCGACGACTGGCTGCCGTCGGCGTCGGTGACGGTAAAACCGATACCCGACAGCAAGTCGCTGTCTTCGCTGCCCGCAGCCGCCTGATCAATCGCCTGCGACAGGGTCACAGTATAGCCATAGGTTACTTCGGTCGCCCCAGGGCCGGCGGCCGCGGTCGTCAGGGCGATGCGAATGACTTCGTTTCCCGCAACCGAGCCGACGAGATCGGCGCCAACCTTGACGAAGGTTACGGCGACACCGCCGACGGTGAGGTGCGTGTCGAGCGCGGCGCTGTCGTTGAGGACGAGCGAACCCGCGAGCGTCGCAGGAACGTCGCTGCCGAAACCGACAGTGATCGTGCCATTCGCGCTCGCGCTGCCGGTCGAAGCGATTTCGCCAGGCAGGCCATTGTCGGCATTCGCACCGGCGAGACCGTCCTCATCGACCGTCACATTGACGGGTGTGCGGATCTGCGGCGCCGAATCGGCAACCAGCGTGATCGTTGCAGTTGCGACCGACGTATCGCCGTCGCCGTCGGTGATCTGATACTGGAA
>JAURVS010000257.1 GCA_030655355.1 Sphingopyxis sp. | reverse complement strand
TTCCGGCTCCTCCATGCAAATCGTTGCAACACAGGTTAATTGCCAGCAACTGGCGGGTCGCTCAGCGGTTATCCGCTCATGCTTCAGCCCACCGACGACCGAGATCATCCGCTGGCCCGCCGCTTCGACGCCTTTGTGCGCGATGCGGGCTTTCCGTGCGTCGGCGCGAAGTCCGCGCTCGCCAAGGGGCAAATCCGTATCGTGGTCGGGCGCGACATGCGCTCGGCATGGGACGATCTGCGCATATATCCCAATCTTCTCGATCTGGCATGGACCTATACCCGCCAGCCGACGCTTTTTCACTCGCTCGCGGTGCTCTTCGAGGAGGATAGCGAACTCGACGAGGAAGGGTTCGAGCGCTGCCTTTGGGAGCGTCTGGAATCGCTCACCCAAAAGGATGACTTCCACGGGCAGTTTGCCGATCCTCGCGTGAGCGCCGATCCCGCCGACCCGCATTTCTCACTGAGCTTCGGCGGCGAGGCCTTTTTTGTAGTCGGCCTCCATCCGCGCGCCAGCCGCCCGGCACGGCGCTTCGAGCGCCCCGCTCTGATCTTCAACCTTCACGACCAATTCGAGCAGCTTCGCGCGAGCGGTGTCTATGACAAGATGCGCAGCACGATCATTGCGCGCGATGTTGCGCTCGCCGGTGACGTCAATCCGATGCTTGCCCGCCACGGCACGATGTCCGAGGCGCGGCAATATTCGGGACGTGCCGTCGGCAGCGACTGGGTCTGCCCATTCTCGGGCCGCAGCAATGCGGCCGAACGGAGCGATGCCCTCGGCGGGCGCAGCGACTGAGCGAGCAGGTTCGCCGCCCGCGGCGCTCCGCTTTTAGGTTTCAGCCGACGGACCGCACGGTTTCCGCGACTTGAGGTCGAACTCGTCGCCTGCGCTCAGAGCGTGAAGGGTCACGCCATGGATCGACAGCACCCGCTTGGGCTTCGCCTCGGCGATGTTCGAATAGGACACATGCTCGGCATCGACGATCGTGACCGCGCCCGATCCGATCACCGTAAAGCGGTCACCCTCGACAATGATCGCGCTGTCTTCGTCGATCCCGATCCCCAGAATGCGCGGATTGTGCGCCACCGCCCCAAGTAGCCGTCCAATTCTGCCGCGTTCGGCAAAATGCTGGTCGATGATCACGTTGCGGATGAGCCCGAGGCCCGGCGCCATATGCAGCTCGCCGATCCGGTAAGACTCGCCGTCGCTGCCGCCGACCAGCATCGTCTCGCTTTGCGCCGAGGCACCAGCCGAGGTCCCGGCGATCACGCCGCCGCGCTCGTGGAGATCGCGCACTGCGCGCTCAAGCGGGGTGTCGCCGAGCTGGCTGACGATACGCAGCTGATCGCCGCCGGTGAAGAAGATGCCAGCGGCGCCGTCGATCAGTGCCTTGTGTGCCGGATCGTTGGTTTCCGCCCGGTCATCGACATAAAGTTCGACCAGATCGGAGATGCCTAGCGCGCCGAATGCCTCGCGATAGGCATCGAAATACCCCTCGGGCTCGTGACTGGCGACCGTCGCGACGACGAGGCGGCCGCCCTTCAGTCGTTCGGCGACGGCGCCGAGGATGATCCGCTGATCTTCCTTATCCTCATGTCCGCCAATCGCGATGAGGGGCCCATATTGGTCAGTCATGTGGCAAAACTGCTTTCCATTCATCCTGATGGATGGCGCTGATAATGACGGGCTTCTCGCTGGAGCCGAAAGCGACGGCGAAATTCTCGCTGTTATGCGCAGCGCCGATCCGGCCCGCAGCATCGATTGCGATCACTCCGGCTTCGGCGCCGAGACGCTGCATGGGTTCATGAATGTCCTGCGCTGCGAGTGCGGCGCGACGGTCTTCCATTGCGCGGACGATGCGCGCGCCGAGCAATGTGCGCGCGATCGCTTCGCCATCGCCCGACAGCGAGACACCGCCGACCTTATCATCGGCATAAAAGCCGCAGCCGGGCAGCGGCGCGTCGCCAACCCGACCTGGCAAGGTACCCGCGATGCCGCCGGTCGAGGTGGCGGCTGCAATATGGCCGGCGCGATCGCGCGCGACGCAGCCCACCGTGTCGTGGCCCGGCTTTTCGGGCGGCGTTGACGCCCCCGTGGGCGGTGTGCAGCGCAGACCCTTTTTGTAAGCGAACCGCTCGGCGCCCTTGCCGACGAGCAGAATCGGCGGCTCACCGAGCATCGCGGCCGCCGCGTCGATAGGATTGTGGATCCGGACAACCGCCGCGACTGCCCCGATCGCGAGAGTCGCGCCATCCATGATGCCGGCATCCATCTCGATGTCGCCTGCAGCATTGGCGACCGAACCATGTCCGGCGTTGAACGTCGGATCATCTTCGAGCATCGCGACGGCACGCCGCGCCGCATCGACCGCAGATCCGCCCCGCGCGAGGATTTCGGCCCCGCGCTCAGCCGCGCGGGCGCAGCCTTGGCGGTGCGCTTCGGCGTCACTGGGCGAAATCGCCTTCGCGCCGCCATGAACGATAATCGACCAAGACCCCTTATCCATGAGCGTTTTCCAGATTGGCATGCGCCTGTGTGTAGTTGGCGGGCGCGGCGGCGAAGGCTTGAACGCGCGCCCAGATTCCCTCGATATCGGTCGGGGTCAGCACGACGATGTCACCGGGCCGTGCGCGTTCGAGGCACCGATCGGTGGCGTCATGCTCATGGGCGAGGAGGTGTATCTTGGAGGGATCCTTTCCAGCGGCGAGCGCGCCTTGCTCCATCAGCGCGTTGATCGCGCCAGCGGCGCGACCACGATTGTCGGGTCCTTCGCGAAACATGATCTCGTCGAACATGCCCGCGGCCTGCGCTCCGACGGCGATGAGGTCGCTGTCGCGGCGGTCGCCAGGAAGCCCGATCATGCCTAGAATGCGGCCTCCCTTGGGGCGAAGCTTCTCGAGCAGCTGGGAGAGTGCGGTTAGTGCCGCCGGGTTATGGGCATAGTCGACGACAATCTTTATTCCATGCGCATCGACGATATTGAGCCGCCCCGGCGAATCCTCGAACGAGGGCTCGAACGAGGCCAGGCCCGCCGCGATCGTCGGCAGGGCGATGCCATAGGCGGCGGTGATCGCGACTGCGGCGAGCGCGTTCAGAACATTGAATGTGGCGGCGCCGCTGAGCGTCGCAGGAATGTCGCTAGCCGGAATGACGGGGAAGCGTTCGCCGCCGCGGTAGAACAGGATCGACTTGTTGCCACAAACGACCGCGGTGCCCCCTTCGGCAATATGCTGGGCGATCGGCGCACGCTCCATGGCGTCGGCGGCGCCCGAAAACCAGACAATCTGGCCGCGTGCATGTCGTGCCATTCTGACGGTCAACGGATCATCGGCGTTGAGGATGCTGTAACCGCTGCGCTTGACGCTCTCGACGACCACCGACTTCACGCGCGCGAGATCCTCGACGCTATGGACATCTTTCATGCCGAGATGATCGGCGGTGACATTGAGAACCGCGCCGACGTCGCAGGCGTCGAACCCAAGGCCTTCGCGCAAAATGCCGCCGCGCGCGGTTTCAAACACCGCGGCATCGACAAGGGGATTGCGCAGCACCATGCGGGCGCTCTGCGGGCCGCTTGCGTCCGAGCTCACCTGCTTGCGGCCGTCAATATAGACTCCGGAGGTCGTGGTGAAGCCAACGCGCCGGCCCGCTTCGGCGAGGATCTTCGCCACCATGCGGACCGTCGTCGTCTTGCCGTTGGTGCCGGTGATTGCAAAGATCGGGATGCGGCTGCGGCTTCTTTCGGGGAAAAGCGCCGCGACGATTGGCTTTGCGACGTCGCGCGGAACGCCTTCTGACGGTGCAATATGCATGCGCAGCCCTGGCGCGGCATTCACCTCGACGATGCCTCCGCCGGTCTCTGCGAGGCTCCGGCTGATATCGGGGGACATCATGTCGATGCCCGCAACATCGAGACCGATCGTCGCCGCAGCTTGGATGGCAACCGCGATATTTTCGGGATGAACGTCGTCGGTGCGGTCGATGGCGGTCCCGCCAGTGGACAGGTTCGCGGTGCCGCGAAGCCACACCGTCTCGCCCGCTGGGGGAATATCTTCAAGGACGTGACCATTTCGATCGATAAAGGCGCGCAGCGTGTCATCGATGCGAATGCGCGTGAGCACCGCCTCATGCCCAGCGCCGCGACGCGGATCGGCATTGACGATGGCTATCAACTCCTCGATCGAATCGTGACCGTTGCCAACAACATGTGCGGGCACGCGTTCGGCAACCGCAACGAGCCGGCCCGCGACAACGAGAAGGCGGTGGTCCGTGCCGGGCAGCAGTTGCTCGATAATGACCCGGCGGCTGATCGGCGCGGCGCGTTCGAATGCCTCGCGCAGTGCGGTCTCGTCGGCGATGCCGATGCTGACGCCGCGGCCCTGGTTGCCGTCGAGCGGCTTGACGACAACCGGCCAGCCGAGGCGCCGTGCCGCGGCTGTTGCTTCGTCGGCAGTGCGGACAACTTCTCCGCAGGGTACCGGAAGGCCCGCCGCCTTGAGCAATTCCTTGGCGGCATGCTTGTCGGCGGCAAGCTCCGCAGCAATCAGCGACGTTGCGCCGGTGACGCTCGCGCGGATCCGCTTCTGCCGACTGCCGGTGCCGAACTGGACGAGGCTCGCGGTATCGAGCCGCATTGCGGGAATGTGCCGTCGGCGCGCTTCGGCGACGATTGCAGCGGTACTTGGCCCAAGGCCATTCGCGATTACCATATTGCGAAGCCGCTCGATGATTGCCGCGCTGCCGCCAGGTGCGACATCAAGGGACGGGCCAAGGCGATCAAGGCCTTCGATGTGCTGTAACTTCGCGGGCAGAAGCCCGGCGACAAGCGTGATGGCGGCGCGCGCCGCCGCAAGGCCGCTACGTTCGTCGGAGTAGCAGAAGAGAATATCGTAGACGCCGGGGCGGTGCTTGACCGACCGGGTCTTACCGCGCGTCACCGCCGCTCCGGCTCGCGCCTGGAGCTCTATCGCGACATGCTCGATGACATGTCCCAGCCAGGTGCCTTCATCCATACGCTTCAGGAAGCCGCCGGGCTCGCCATAGCTGCAGCCATGGTTTTTGAGCCCGGGGAGAGTCTGTGTCAGCTCCGCGGCAAATCCTGGCAGGCGATCGGTCGGCCAGTGTTCGAGCGCGCCCAGATCAAGCCGGAACCGGATCATCGGGCGCGCGCTGTAAAGATGCGGTCCACGATAGACCGCGCGCTCCAGCACGCGCATCGGTTCGATGATATCGGCGCGTGCGCCTGCATCGTGGACCGGGCCCGCCGAGTTCAAATCTTCGAGTTTCATTGTCGCCCTGCTTTGCTGGTTCGATCAGCAACGCGACCCTGCTACGGCAGTTGCTCCAGTATAACCTGGATTATGACGATTACCGGATCGCGGGCGCGCGTTTGCGATCCGTAGAAATTAAGCGATCGGGGATTCCCGGTTTACGGTTGCGGCTAGCCAAAGCGCTCCCAGTTCGAAATCGATCCAGTCGGCCGCAAACGGGTCGAGGCCCGAACCTGGATAGAGGCAAAACTCGCCGAAATAGGGGCGACCGCCGATATCGTAGAAATCCACTCGCAGAAAGTCATGACCGTGCGCAAGCGCTTCCGCCGCTTCAATCATGGCGGAGAGCGATAGAGGCGGGGGAGGCTTGTCGACGCCGGGGACCAGCGGCCGCCATGTGCGATCATGCAGTATCCACCGATGGCGACCGCCGCGATCGAGATGGATTTGAACATGCGTAGCCGTACCGCCAAAGACATAGATTTTATAATCGATCGGAAGCGGCAGCGTCCCGCCCAGAAGCGGCTCGGCGAGCAATCCGCGCGGGACGGCGCGATACGCCCATTCGTCGAGCCATTTACCATAAGCGGCGCGCTGCCAGCGGCGGCTGCGGCGACGAAGCGTCTGCCACTCGGCTTCAGTCGGGGCGCTTGTCAGTACCGCAATCTGATTACAGCCGTGCCGTGATTTGAGCACAGCCGGAACGTCAAAAGGCATGGTGCGGGGCAAATCGCTTCCGTACCAAAGCGTCGGAACGATCCAGTCATCGCCCAGAATAGCCGCGACTCGTTTCTTGGCTTCGAGCTTGTCTAGGAGCGCGGCGTGCGAAGCGGAGCGGTCGAAAAGCTTGCGCCGCTGCACCATTTCGGTGAACCGGCGCGGCGCGTGAAGCGCAACAAAGCGGCGGTGTCGCCAGCCATAGGTGATCGCGATGCGAAGACGCGCGCCGACCGGGAGTCCGCTGCACCGATTTTCTTGCATGGGAAGACCGGTCGTGGGGGTGAACCCGAGGGAAACCATCGCGGACGTTGCAACCGACTGTCGACAGGGCATTTGCACCTCATTCCGGGCGCGACGGCGAGCGCCGTGCCGCACGGTCACATGAAAACGGCGGCCCCGACCTTTCGAGACCGCCGTTTCCTGTCTTTCCGCTGCCAGCGGCCGCGACTTAGTTCGCGTTCAGCTGATGCTTCAGCGCCGACATCTGATCATGGCCTTCGCGTACCGAGGTGAAGGCGGTCTGGATAAGCTGGCGGACCGCGGGATCAAGATCTTCGTCCTTGAGCGCATGTTCGAACTTCGCCTTGATATGATCTTCGCCGCGCTCGACCTCTGCAACAACAGCGGTGTCATCGCGTTCGCCAGTGAGTTTGTCGCGCAAACCTAAAAAGGCGCGGTGCGCCGAGGCGAGTACCGTACCATCGTCTTCGGGATTGCCGCCAAGTTCGCGGACCTTAGCCTGGAAATTGGTGACGATCGCCTGCCGTTCATTCGCGCGGCTCAGGAACTGGTCCTTGAACTGCGCAGCGTTGGCCTCGTCCGCCGCCTTGCGATAGCCATCCACGCTGTCGAGCGTGGTTGCAATGAGCGAATTGAGCGTGGCGACATTCTTGTTGTCGAACATGTGGAAGTCTCCGGGTGTGGCGCGGGCGAAATGCCGACGCATTGTATCTCCAACGAATTTAAGTCTCCGAAGTTGCCTGCTGCCGTTCACGCCTTCGGTTTCGGTTTGGCGTGGAGATCGGCCTCCATCTCGCGCGGCCAGAAGCGCCGAGCGCTCCGCCTCGACGAAGGGGCTGCCGCTAAAGCTTGCATCCGTCAGCCTGGCACCAGTGCGCAAGCGAGTGTAGGCCAATGTTTGCCGTTTGGCCGCGTGAGGCCGCCGAATTCTATCGCGCCGCCTCGATCTCATAATGGATCGGCTTGAAGCTGCCGCCGCAGCTGTCGTAGGCCGAGCAGGCGGTGAGCCCTATGACCAGATTGTCGAGCGCAAGCAGACGGATAAAGTCGCCCGCCGCAGTCGGCGGCGGGAGGACTTTGATCGTTCCCTCGCTGTCGACCGGCACATTCATGAAAATGTTAAAGGCCACAGGAATATCGTCTTCGGACACCCCATAGGGTGCGAGCGCTTCGGCAAGATTTCCGAAGCAGCCGCGGTGCACGGGCTTGTCGGCGTAGAAATGGCGAAACGTAGCCTCGCTGCAAGGGGTCAAGAGGAAGTCGTGGGTGCCGACCACGTCTTCGACGATCTCTAGCATAGGGTTTGACCGGTTCGACCAGAGGCGGTTGCCGGTGGTTAGCCTGATCGTTTCTTCATAATCGAATGTCCGGCCGTTCGAGATAGTTTCCCGGACGTCAGCCTGCTGAAACGCAAGCAAATCGCTGACCTGCCCGCCCTCCGGATCAATCACACGCAAAATCTCTCCTTGCTTCAGCAAAAATGCCGTGCCGCTTCGTGCAGGAATTTCCGCTCTCATGTCTTTTACTCCTAAAAGATGGGCTCGCCCATTCACGGAAATGCAAGCAGCGAGGAAGGGTGTTATCTTCGAGCGCCTATGACGCATTGCCCTTGGGGTGGTTCCCTGCATTGTGGCGAAAGCAGGGGGCGGGATGCTAGGCTGCGAGCCGCCACGAACTGTGCAGCGTCTTCAGAAATTTCGCAGGCCGGTCGCAGAAATCTTGTTGAACTCTGGACTTGTGAATGGTGCGGGTCGGTCCCTCAAGGTCCAGCGGCCTGGCGGCGTCCCAAAGTCCGCTTTATAATGATTTCGCGTTTAGGCGGTCAGTATTCAATCGGCCGAAACGGTAAATTCGCTAGCATTCCTTGGCGGCGATCAGGCACCTGTCAGCTATCGAACGTTGCCCCAACGCGATCCTACCGTCATGTCGGTCCGAAACGTACTGACCATAGGACCTTCGATGCTTCGACCTATAATCGCCTTGGTCACCGTCTTCAGCTTGGCGACCGCAGGATTCGCGCAAGAGGACGACCAATACGGTACCTATGAGGACGCGGAAACAATGCGTGCCGATCAGGCGATCGTTCGCCGTCTTCTAGAGAGTGGGGGTGAGGGTCGTCAGAACGGGAACTGGGTCAGAGCACGGGAAAGCTGCGGCGACCTCAACGAACATCTTTATTCTTCCCCGTTCATGGGTGAGGAAGCCAATAAGGCAGCGTCAGAGTTCGGCTTGCCTTGCTACGCCGACGCGCAGGTCAAGCTGGGGGATATCGAAAGCGCATGCCGTGTGTATGCGCAGATCGACTATCACAGCCTACTCGACAGCATCGACCCCCGCGAGGTCTGCCGCAATTCGGCCAACCCGGCGCCGCCCTCGCGGGAGGAGCAAATCCTAACGGCTTACAATCACATCGGCGATCGATTAGCTCGGATGCTCGAATTGGACACCGCCTTGAAAGATATCCCGCTAGGTGACCCGGCTCGCAGCGCACTGATCAAGGAAATGTCCGCGGTTTGCGGCCAGTTCGACACAAAGATAGCGCTCTATGACGATGCGACGAGCGCGATGAGCTATTTTTGCGAGGGACTGGTTCGCCAACGGCAGTTGGACAATGCCGGCGCGTGCGAGCCGCTGCGCCGATCGCAAGCAATCCTCGAACGCATCGGGAGGCCATGGCCCCAGTCAGTCCCATATACCGATCACCTTGATGCCATAGTGAGAGCGATTCCGAATTTTCTTAAGGAAGCCGGTTGCTGAGCGGAGGGTGCGCTTCCCCTCGTCGTTCTCTTGGTGACCGCCTGGGAGGGATGCTGTCCGCTCGGCAACTTCAGCCGATCTGAATGTCTGCAGTTCCAGCATCGCGCACTAAAGCCGTCAGCCAGCTTCCGGCCAAAACCGCACATTTAAGTTTTCCGATATCGAAGTGCGTCGACTAGTAGACTAAACGCTGGCGTGGGCTGCCGACGGCTCGGGTAATAAAGATGATAGCCGTCGAACGGCGGGCACCAATCCTCAAGCACATACCGCAGCGCGCCGGTTTCAATGGCCCCGGTTACATAATCGTTCATCAGAAACCCGATGCCATGGCCGGCGAGCGCGGCCTGCAGGATTAAATGGCCGCTGTTCAATATCACTTGGCCCTCGACGCGCACATTGACCGCTCGGCCGTCCTTCTCGAACTCCCAGGCATAGAGGCCGCCCGAACTCGACATGCGCATGTTGATGCATTTGTGGTGCGTTAGATCATGCGGTGTCTGCGGGATTCCATTGGCTTCGAGATAGGCGGGCGCCGCGACTGCAACCATGCGCAGCGACGGCCCGATCCGCACCGCGATCATGTCCTTGGCAACCTGTTCGCCAAGCCGAACGCCCGCGTCATAACGCTCGGCGACGATGTCGGCGAGACCTGACTCGGCGTTGATCTCGATCTCGATATCGGGATAGCGCTTGAGAAAATTGTCGATCGCGGGCCAGAGCAAGGTACGCGTCGCATGATCCGATGCCGTGATGCGAATGCTTCCCGACGGCCGTTCGCGCAGCTCGCTGAGGTCGGCCAGCTGGCGGTCGATCGTTTCGATCGCCGGGCGGAGCGCATCGAGCAGCCGCTCGCCAGCCTCGGTCGTCGCGACGCGCCGCGTCGTTCGCGCGAGAAGCCGAAGCCCCAGCCGCGCCTCGAGCTTGCGCATATGGTGGCTCAGCGCCGAGGGCGAAACGCCAAGGCGCGCCGCGGCGCGCGTGAAACTTTCTTCTTCCGCGACGATAGCAAAGGCTTCGAGGTCGGCGAGGTTCTGACGCCGCATACGTCACTCCATTGCTGAATGATGTTCACAAGTTCATCTCACATTGCAGGGCTAATTGCACGATCTGGTTTGCGGTAGAAGGAGGCTCATAATCCACCGAGGACAATCGAATGAGCCGCTGGACCAGATATTTCGCACCCCTTCTGGCCTGTTGCGCCCTATCGGCAGCAGCCGGCGCCCAGAGCTGAACGGCGGTGTCCGATCCCCTCATCGTCGCGCATCAAGGGAGCTTCACGGTGGGTGGAACCGTGAGGACCGCCTCTGGGGTGTACGATAATAACAAACCAACCGCGGCTGGTCAGAGCATCCACGCCGATCATCTTTACGCCTTCTATCAGGCGCCGCAAAAGCCGAAGCCGCTGCCGATCGTCATGCTGCACGGCGCCTTCCAGTCTGCGCGCAGCTGGGAGACGACGCCGGACGGGCGCGAAGGCTTCCAGACCCTCTTTCTTCGCCGCAGCTTCCCTGTCTATCTTGTCGATCAGCCGCGCCGGGGCCGTGCAGGGAACAGCAGCGTTGCGGCGACGATCGAACCCACGCCTAACGATCAGCTCTTCTTTGACCAGTTCCGGATCGGGAAGTGGCCGAACTATTTCGAGGGCGTGCAGTTCAGTCGCGAGCCCGAGACGCTCGACCAGTTCTTCCGCTCGGTGACGCCGAACACCGGCCCCTATGATGCGGGCGTTATCGCCGATGCGATGTCGGCACTGTTTGATCGAACGGGACCAGCCATTCTTTTCACCCACTCACAAGGCGGCGGCCCCGGCTGGCTGACCGCGATCAAAAATCCGAACGTCAAGGCGATCGTCGCTTTCGAACCGGGCAGCGGCTTCATCTTCCCGGAGGGCGAATTGCCACCGGCAATGCCGAGCGCGGCCGGGACGCTATCACCCGAGGCCGTGGCGCCGGCCGATTTCGAGAAGCTCACCCGAATCCCGATCGTCATCTACTATGGCGACAATTTCCCCGTGGAGCCAACGACGGAGCGCGGACAGGACAATTGGAGGGTCAGGCTCGCGATGGCGCGGCTCTGGGTCGATGCCATCAACAAGCACGGCGGCGACGCGCGGCTCATCCATCTCCCGGAGATCGGCATTCGCGGCAACACGCACTTCCTGATGTCCGATCTCAACAACCTCGAGATCGCCGACCAAGTTTCGCAGTTTCTTACCGAAAAGAAGCTCGACTGAGCGCGCCAGGACTGGATTTCGAAATGACCGACCAAATCATCGATCCGCAAAGGCGCGCGTTCCTCGGCGCCTCAGCGCTCACGATCTCAAGCGCAATGTTAGGAGTTCCCGCAATGGCCAGCACCACGCCAGCCGACACCCGACCGAATCCGTTCGGCCTCGTCTATCGGGGCGCGATCTCGGAAAATGTGCCGGGCAAGGTGAACATCCACTCCGTTGCCTACAAGCTGAACGGCCTCGATATCGCCGCGAACGTCTACACGCCCGTGGGTTATGATGCAGCGCAGGCCTTTCCTGCCATCGTCGTCGCGCATCCGAATGGCGGCGTGAAGGAGCAGGTCGCGGGCCTCTATGCCCAGCGCCTTGCGGAACAGGGGTACATCGCGATCACCGCGGATGCCTCTTATCAGGGCGCCAGCGGCGGGTTTCCGCGCAGCGTCGACAAGCCTGCGTACCGCGTCGAGGACATTCATGGCATGGCGGACTTCGTCACGCGCTATCCGGGTGTCGACGCAACGCGGCTGGGCTTGCTCGGCATCTGTGGCGGTGGCGGCTATTCCTTGTCCGCGGCAACAACCGACAAGCGTTTCAAATCCCTCGCGACCCTCAGCATGTTCAACTCTGGCCGTGTTCGCCGCAACGGTTTTGCGGACTCGCAGCTAGGTTCGATCGAAGAGCGCCTGCGGCAGGCTTCGTCCGCCCGCGCCCGCGAGATGGTTGGCGGCGAAATCCTCTATGCGGGCGATGCTGATATGACCGACGCGCAGATCGCGGCGCTGCCCTTCGAAATGCATCGGCAGGGCTATGAATATTATTGGCGGACACACGCGCACCCTAATTCGACATTCAAATATACGATGAGCAGCCTGCTCGATCTCATGCGCTGGGATGCGACCGACCAGATCGAGTTGATCGACCAGCCGCTGCTGATGATCGCGGGCAGCAAGGCCGACAGTCTCTACATGAGCGAGGAGGCATTCCCGAAGGCGACCGGGACGGACGACAAGGATTTGATCCTGATCGAAGGCGCCACGCACATCGAGACCTACTGGGTCCCCGAATATGTCGACGCCGCGATGGGCAAGCTCACGCCCTTCTTCGCGCGCACCGTCTAGCTCCGCAGGTTGCGGGACACTCCGCTTGCACTTCAAGGAATTGATCATGACTTTAGCAAAAATCGCTTCCGCGGCGGGGCTGCTCCTCGGCATGTCCAGCGTCCCGGCTTCAGCCCAGTCTCAAGGGACGGAAGCCCAGCCATCGCGCGCTCAGCAACTCATGGGGGATGTCGCGCCCAAGCTCGCAGAGCTCACCGACGATGTACTCTTCGGCGACGTGTGGGAGCGGCCCGGCCTCGCTAAGCGCGACCGCAGCCTGATCACCGTCGCGGCGCTCATCGCGCTCAATCGCCCCGAGCAGCTTCGATCGCACCTTCGGCTCGCGCGTCAGAATGGTGTGACCGAGACCGAACTGGTCGAGACGATCACGCAGCTTGCCTTCTACGCGGGCTGGCCCAACGCAATATCGGCAGTGGGCGTCGCTCGTGAGGTTTTCGCCGAAAAGAATGCGCAGGAGTCTCAGGTCCCGGCCCCCGCGGCTGACGCCGTCGTCGTGACCAAGGCCGGCTCGCAGCCTACGGTAGCCGGATCGCCTGATAATTTCACCGGAGCCGTTGAAGTCGCCATGCGCTTTCAGCGCCCGCTTCCTGCGCGCACCGGTGGCGGCATCGTGAGCTTCGCGCCCGGCGCACGGACTGCTTGGCACAGCCATCCGCTCGGCCAGACGCTGATCGTGAGCGAGGGGAGCGGACTGGTCCAGCATTGGGGAGGCCCGGTGCAGCAGATTGGTCAAGGTGACCTCGTCTGGATCCCGCCGGGGGTGAAGCATTGGCATGGCGCCCGCGAGGCAAGCGGCATGGCGCATGTCGCGATCGCCGAGGCACAGGATGGGAAATCGGTGACGTGGATGGAACAGGTCAGCGACGCGCAATATCGTGGCTCGGTCCGCTGACCACGACCCGTTTTCAAGGAGTATGATTATGCAGACGCGTGAACTCGGCCGCAGCGGCCTGTCGGTCTCGGCAATTGGCCTCGGTTGCATGGGCCTCAGCTACGGCTATGGACCCGCCACCGATCGCGGCGATGCTATGGAGCTTATCCGTGCGGCGCACGACCGCGGCGTGACCTTCTTCGATACAGCCGAAGCCTATGGTCCCGGGGTGAATGAGGAAGTCGTCGGCGAGGCGCTGGCACCGGTGCGCGACAATGTGGTGATCGCCACCAAGTTCGGTTTCAAGAATGGCGATGTATCGCAGGGGCTCGACAGTCGGCCCGAGCGCATCCGTCAGGTCGCTGACGAAGCGTTGCGACGGCTCCAGACCGACCGGATCGACCTCTTCTACCAGCATCGCGTCGATCCCGACGTGCCGATGGAGGACGTTGCAGGCACGGTGAAGGAGTTGATCACAGAGGGAAAGGTCCTTCATTTTGGTCTTTCCGAGGCTGGCGTCGATTCCATCCGCCGCGCCCATGCGGTGCAACCGGTCGCCGTGCTGCAGAGCGAATATTCGCTGTGGTGGCGGGAGCCCGAGCAGGAGATATTGCCGCTGCTTGAAGACCTGGGGATTGGCTTCGTGCCCTTCAGTCCGCTCGGAAAAGGCTTCCTGACCGGCAAGATCGACGCGAACACGATCTTTGCTGACGATGACTTTCGTCAAGTCGTTCCGCGCTTCTCGCCCGAAGCGCTAAGGGCGAACCAAGCGCTCGTCGAC
>JAURVS010000170.1 GCA_030655355.1 Sphingopyxis sp. | reverse complement strand
GCTCTGAAGCGCGTCGGCGGCGCTGTTGAAGCCCGCCTGCGTGATTTCCTCGGCAGTGATGACAGTGATCGGTTCAGCAACCGAGAACTCGTCACGGCGAATGCGCGAACCGGTAACGACGATCGCACCGTCGGCAGCAGTATCCACAGTGTCTTGGGCGGGAGCGGCTTCGCTCTGCGCCATTGCAGGCATTGCACTAAACAACGCAAGAGTCAGGGCAGAGCCCCGAACCATCAGGCTGGTTTTGTTCATGATATAAATTCCCCGGTAGCCGTTCAAACCTAGACAGAACGGTATAAAACTTAAAAAGACGGAAATTCGGGGCGGCACAAGGGTTGGATGACGTTTTTTGGACACTTGGGCGACTCTGTTGCGGCACTGTGGCTTTTGTGCAACGCGGAGGTCGCTGCAATCTGCGCCCCACTTGAAATCAAACCACTATTTCAAGATAGGAATGATTGAAACGAGCCCGCCCTAAGCAAAATAGTGCCAATCTAGTGATTTCCATTGAAACTAAATTTCGTAAAACGGAAAAGCCGCAATTTGGATGGGGATTTGGCGAACCGGGCGGACCGAAAGGACGCTCGTTGCCTTACTGACTTCGAATCGGGAGGATGCGCATGAGGAGATTTCGCGCGTGTTGCGGTGCATCATTATTTGATGCTAATGCGTCAGGCCTAAAATGCCCGACGCGGCGCCGTCGCTGCCGGGATTGGGATGCAAGGAGCGCGGATCACAATGGCGAAGTCCAAAGGGGCGGCGGAAGATGGCGTCGTCACGATCAAGAAATACGCTAATCGGCGGCTCTATGACACCGAACGCAGTTGCTACATCACGCTGGAGGATCTCGGCACGATGGTTCGCGACGGGCGGGACTTTCGCGTCGTTGATGCCAAAAGCGGCGACGACATCACGCATAATGTGCTGACGCAGATCATCATGGACGAGGAAACGCGCGGCGAAACGCTGTTGCCCGTCAACTTCCTGCGCCATTTGATTGGTATGTATGGCGACAAGATGCAGTCGATGGTGCCGCAATATCTTGAAGCCTCGATGACCGCGTTCCGCAAAAATCAGCAGGATGTCCGTTCGGCGCTTGAAGGCGCGCTGGGATCCAATCCGCTTGCGGAACTGACGCGCCGCAATATGGAAATGTTTCAGCAGGCCGCCGGCGCCTTCATTCCAGGTGCCGGCAGCACCAAGAGCAAGGACGCCGAGATCGCTGCGCTGAAAGCGGAAATTGCGGACCTGAAGGCCGAACTCTCCCGGACGAAATAATCGGGGCCGCGTGCCCCACTGACGGAAAATCATTTATCATGGTCAAACATGCGCTCAGCGTAACCCGGCAGGCCGACTTCGCGGCCTGGTATCAGGATGTCATTGCCGAAGGCGATCTTGCCGAGGAATCGGGGGTTCGGGGCTGCATGGTGATCAAGCCGTGGGGCTATGGCATATGGGAACGCATCCAGACGGTGATGGACGCCGCGATCAAGGATGCGGGCGTCCAGAACTGCTATTTCCCGCTGTTCATTCCGTTGAGCTTCTTTGAGAAAGAAGCCGATCATGTCGATGGTTTCGCGAAGGAAATGGCGGTCGTTACGCATCACCGGCTGATCGCAGACGGGAATGGCAAGCTTGTTCCCGATCCCGAAGCGAAGCTGGAAGAGCCGCTGATCGTCCGCCCGACGTCAGAAACCGTCATCGGCGCCGCCATGAACCGCTGGGTCCAAAGCTGGCGCGACCTGCCGCTCAAGGTCAACCAGTGGGCGAACGTCGTCCGCTGGGAAATGCGGACACGCATGTTCCTGCGCACGAGCGAGTTTTTGTGGCAGGAGGGCCATACTGCGCATGCCGACAAGGCTGATGCGATGGCTGAGACGTTGCGCGCGCTCGAAATGTATCGCAGCTTTGCCGAAGATGTTCTCGCCATGCCCGTGATCGCGGGCGAAAAGCCCGAGAATGAGCGCTTTCCCGGCGCGGTCGCGACCTATTCGATCGAAGCGATGATGCAGGACGGCAAGGCGCTGCAGGCCGGTACGTCGCATTATCTTGGCACCGGCTTCGCCGAAGCCGCTGGCATTCGCTATCAGGACAAGGACGGCGGCCACAGCCTGTGCCACACGACGAGTTGGGGCACCTCGACGCGCATGATCGGCGGCGTAATCATGACGCATGGCGACGACGATGGTCTTCGCTGTCCGCCGCGCATCGCGCCGCATCAGATCGTGATCGTGCCGATGCTGCGCGATAATGAAGAAGATGCTGCGATCCTCGACTACTGCCGCGACCTCGAAAGCCAGTTGAAGGCGCTCGATGCCTTCCGCGAACCCGTGCGCGTCTTGCTCGATGCGGGCGCGAACAAAGCGCAGACCAAGCGCTGGGGGTGGGTCAAGAAGGGCGCGCCGATCATCGTCGAGATCGGCCCGCGCGATGTCGCGGGCGGCAATGTCGCGGTGATCCGCCGCGACCGATTGTACAAAGATGACGGCAAGCTCAACTCGGCATTCATCGCAAAGGGCGATTTCGTCGCCGAAGCGATCGCGACGCTCGAAGACATCCAGTCGAGCCTCCATGCCGAAGCGCGGGAGCGTCTGCATTCGAACATCCGCCGCGATGTCACGGACTTGAAGGCGCATTTCGCGGGCGACGAGAAATTCGTCGGCTGGGTCGAGGTGCAATGGTCGCGCCCGACCGGCGCGGCGCTGGACAAGATCGTCGAACAGCTCAAGGCATTGAAGCTGACGATGCGCAACACCCCGCTCGACGCAGCGCCGACCGATGGCGCCTGCTTCTTCACCGGTGAACCGGCGGTCGAACGCGTGCTCATCGGGCGGACCTATTAATTGGCCAAACGCCAACAGCCCGCCGGACTGCCCAGCCCTCAGCAGATCCTTCGCTTTATCGAAGAGAGCAAGGACGCGGTCGGCAAGCGCGAGATTGCGAAGCATTTCGCGCTTCACGGCAATGACAAGATCGCGCTCAAGGCGCTGCTCAAGGATATGACCGACGAGGGGCTCGTCGACTTGGCGCAAGGCCGGTCGTTCCACAAGTATGGCGGTCTTCCGCGCGTGACCGTGCTGCGCGTTGCGGCAATCGAGGGCAGTAATGTCTGGGCAGTGCCTGAACGCTGGGAAGCTGCCGGCCCACCACCGCGTCTGCGCGTCATGGAACAGGGCCGCAAAGGCGCTCTCGGCGTGGGCGACCGCATCCTCGCGCGCACCGAGGAACGCGGCGGCGGCCATGTCGCGCATCCGATGAAGCGCCTCGAAGCCGGGGGCGAAACGGTCATCGGCGTGCTTGTCGAGGACATGGGGCCGGGCGGCAAGCCGATCCTTTGGCTGCGCCCCGCCGACAAGCGCGCGCGCTATGATTTCGCGGTCGCCGATAAGGGCGACGCCAATGTGGGCGATCTCGTCCGCGCCGAACTGACCGGACGCGGACCTGCGATCAAGGCGAAGGTCGTCGAACGCCTTGGCGATCCGTTTGCACCGCGGGCGCTCAGCATGATTGCGATCGCGCGGCACGAAATCCCGCACGTCTTCGGCGCCGACACGCTTGCCGAAGCCGAAGTCGCCGCGAAGCTGCCGCTCACGCCCGAGGGCCGTGAGGATTTGCGCGACCTGCCGATCGTCGCGATCGACCCGATCGACGCACGCGACCATGACGATGCCGTTTGGGCCGCTCCCGACGACGACGCAGGCAATAGGGGCGGTTTTCGCGCAATCGTCGCGATTGCCGACGTCAGCTATTATGTTCGCCCCGACGGCGAGATCGACCGCGAAGCGCGGCGGCGCGGCAACAGCGTCTATTTCCCTGACCAGGTCGTCCCGATGCTTCCCGAAACCTTGTCGGCGGGCGTCTGCTCGCTGAAGGCGGGGCAGGACCGCGCCGCAATGGCGTGTCATCTGGTCATCGACAAGCATGGCAAGGTGACGTCATGGCGTTTCACGCGCGCGCTTGTCCGGCTGCGCGCGAACATCGCCTATGAACATGCGCAGGCTGCGTATGACGCCGACGCGCCGCGCGACGAGTGGGACGCCGATGTCCTGCCTTCGCTAAAAAGTCTCTGGGCGTGCTGGAAACTGCTGTCCGCCGCGCGCACTGCGCGCGCACCGCTCGATCTCGACCTTCCCGAACGGCAGGTCATCCTCGACGAGGCGGGCGTGATTGCGGAGATCCGCGTCCGTGACCGGCTCGATTCGATGCGGCTGATCGAGGATTATATGATCGCGGCGAACGTCGCGGCGGCGAAAGCGCTCGAGGCGAAGAAGTCGCCGGTGATGTATCGCATCCATGAGCCGCCGAGCCGCGAGAAGCTCGTCAGTCTGAAGGACTATCTCGAGACCTTCGAGCAAAGCTTCGCGCTCGGACAGGTCATCACCCCCGCAGTGTTCAACCGCCTGATCGACGGCTTTTCGGAAGACGACCGCTTGCCCGAAATCATGCAGGCGATTTTGCGCAGTCAGACGCAGGCCTATTACGGCCCCGCAAACGCAGGGCATTTCGGCCTCGCATTGGGCAGCTACGCGCATTTTACGTCGCCGATCCGCCGCTATGCCGATTTGATCGTCCATCGCGCGCTTGTCGACAGCTACAAGCTCGAAGTTCCGGGCAAGCCCAAGGGGTTGCCCGAACGCACCGGATTGGGCGAGGCCGACGCCAAGGGCCTGTCGCGGATCGGCGAGGCGATCAGCGCGCTGGAGCGCCGCGCGATGGAGGCCGAGCGCGAAACCGTCGATCGCTATGTCGCGGCCTATCTGTCGAGCAAAACCGGCGAAATCGTCGCGGCGCGGATTACCGGGGTTCAGCCATTCGGTTTCTTCGCGACCGTCGATGGCTTGGGCGGCGACGGGCTCGTGCCGGTTTCAACGCTCGGCAACGAGCGCTTTCACTACGACGAAGCCGCGCGCACGCTTGTCAGCGAACATGGCCGGGCCAGCTTCACGACCGGCCAGCGTCTTGACCTCCGGCTGATGGATGCCAATCCGATCAGCGGCGCGTTGCGCTTCGAACTGCCCGACGCGCCCGAGGGCGGCTATCGCAACCGCTCGCCGCGGCGCGATGGGATGAAGGACAAGGCCGGAAAACACGTCGTCGGGAAACGCGGGCGCCCCGCCAATATCAAGCACAAGGGCAAGCGCCGCTAGGCTGACATTCCGTCAGTGCGACCTTTAGGCCAGCGTCTGCAGCAACGCCGCACTCTCGGCATCCGCTGGAAAAAAGGCCTCGATCGCCAACTCGGACAGCGTGATATCGACCGGCGTCCCGAAGATCGTCACGGTCGACACGAACGAAATCCGACCCGCGACGGTATCGAGGATCAGCGGCACGGCGATGCTGCTGACAGGCCCACGGCCATTGTCGTTCGCCTCGACAGCATAGCCTGCAAGCTCATCGCGGAGCGCGGTCAGCCCGGCATCGGCGCTTGCCTCGATCTGCAAGTCCAGCCGGTGAAGGATATGCGCGCGCCACTCGCCAAGATTGACGATCTGCGGCGCCAGCCCCTCAGGATGAAGCGCGATGCGCAGCACATTGACCCGCGGCGCGAGCAAAGCCGGGGAAACCTGTTCGATCAGGATAGCAATTGCATCGTTCGCGGCGACCATATTCCAGTGCCGGTCGACCGCCAAAGCGGGGTAGGGCTCATGCCCCTTCAGCACATGCTCGACGATCGCGCGCATTCCCGCCATTTCATGGCTGTCGAGCGCCCGCTCCTGATAATCGGGGGCATAACCCGCCGCGAGCAACAGCGCGTTGCGCGCGCGGTGCGGCACATCGAGGCAATCGGCGAGCCGCTGCAACATCTGTGCGCTCGGCTTCGATCGGCCAGTCTCGATAAAGCTCAGATGCCGCGTCGAAATTTCGGTGTCGAGCGCAAGGTCCATCTGGCTCATCCGGCGGCGCGAGCGCCATTCGCGCAATTGTTCGCCCAGCGTTGCGACCTGCATCATCTTCTCCTTCGTCCCGAAGCTACCCGGCACGCGTTCCGAATTCCATTACCTGCGGCGTAATCGACTGACTGCATTTTGACGACCAGATGGGACGGGCAACCGAAAGGAAAAGATCATGTCCATCTTCAATCTCAAGACTATCCTGATCATCGATGCCGTCACTTGCACCGCTCTGTTCGCACTCGGCGTTTTTGCGACCGCGACGGTTGCGACGCTGCTCGGGCTGCCGTCCGAAGTCGTGACTGTCGCCGGCTGGATCGGCCTGCCGTCGGCGCTGCTCATGCTCTTCGTCGCCAAACAGCAGAATCCGAGCAGAGCGCTGGCAAACCTGATCGCCGTCGGCAATCTTGGCTGGGTCGCCGCCAGCTTCGCCGTCAGCGCAATCTTTGCCGGGCAGATGACATGGCTGGGCATCGTCGTCGTCGCGGCGCAGGCGATCATCGTCCTCGACCTCGCAATCTTCGAGGCGAAGGGCGCAGCGGCGCTGCCGCGCGTCGCGATGGCTTAACTCAACGCATCCAGCCGGGCGAGGTCGATCCCGCCCGGAACCAGCATCACCGGGCAGGGGAGCGTACCCGCATCCTGTCCGGTGAAGTGCGTAACCAGTGGCCCTGGTGCGCCCGACGGCGCCGTCGCCAGCACCAGCGCCGCAATCTCGTCGCTGGCGCCGATCACTTCGCGGACGACCTCGGCGGGCTTGCCCGATTTGATCATGATCTGCGGCGTGACATTCGCTTCCTGCACGACCGCATCGGCGGCGGCGGCCACCAACTCTTCGGCATGTTCGCGCGCCTCGGCCTCGATCGTCGCCTGAACGCCGCCGAACGCGACAAAGTCCTGCGGCGGAATGATGGCGAGTACGATGACACCGCCGCCCGTTCGTGCGGCACGGCGCGCCGCAAATCGCAGCGCGAGCGACGCCTCCGGACTATCGTCGATCACTACCAGATATGTCCGCATCGCCCCGACCCCTCGTGTTTTTGCTTGGCGGCAAGATTGCGTCACATTCGTATGAAACGCAAGTTCGCGCCGCTAGACCTTGACCTGCACAAGTCTTATGGCGAGGAACAATCCGTAGCGGCAGGCGACGCCTGCGAGACTGACAGGGACACGCCTAACCATGCCAATCGAACTGAAAATGCCCGCCCTCTCGCCGACGATGGAGGAAGGCACGCTCGCCAAATGGCTGGTCAAGGAAGGCGACACGGTCAAATCGGGCGACCTTCTGGCCGAGATCGAAACCGACAAGGCGACGATGGAATTTGAGGCGATCGACGAAGGCGTCGTCAGCCAGATCCTCGTCGCCGAAGGCACCGACAATGTGAAGGTCGGGACCGTGATCGCGGTGATCACTGGCGAAGGCGAAGAAGCCGGCAGCGCCAAGGCAGCTCCTGCCGCCGTTGCGCCTGCACCGGCGGTCGAGGCGAAAGCCGAAGCGCCCGCGCCCGCGCCCGCTGCCGCGCCTGAACCGACGCCCGCACCCGCACCCGCACCCGCACCGGCAGCTGCCCCCGCATCGTCGGGCGACCGCATCAAGGCAAGCCCGCTCGCCAAACGCCTCGCCGCCGAACGCGGTATCGATCTGTCGACCGTCAAAGGCACCGGCCCCGGCGGCCGCATCGTCAAGGATGACCTCGACGGCGCCCCGACGGGCACCGCCGCCGCACCGACAGCCACGCCGAGCGCCGAAGCACCTGCGGCTGCAGCCCCGGCGTCGGCACCGGCGCCCGCAACCGCAGGCTCTATCCCCGATTTTGGCATCCCGCACGAGGACGAAAAGCTGTCGGGCATGCGCAAGACGATCGCGCGCCGCCTGACCGAGTCCATGCAGCAATCGCCGCACATTTACTTGACCGTCGACATCCGTCTCGATGCGTTGCTCAAGCTGCGCGGTGAACTCAACGCCAGCCTCGAGAGCCGCGGCGTCAAGCTCAGCGTCAATGACATGCTGATCAAGGCGCTCGCCGTCGCGCTCGAACGCGTCCCCGCGTGCAACGTCAGCTTCGGCGGCGATGTGATGCGCCAGTATAAGCGCGCCGACATCTCGGTCGCGGTGAGCATCCCCGGCGGCCTGATCACCCCGATCATCGTCGATGCGGGCGGCAAGTCGATGTCGAAAATCTCGACCGAAATGTCCGAGCTCGCGGCGAAGGCGAAGGAAGGCAAGCTCCAGCCCAACGAATATCAAGGCGGCACCGCCTCGATCTCGAACATGGGCATGATGGGGATCAAGCAGTTCACCGCCGTGATCAACCCGCCGCAGGGCATGATCATGGCGATCGGCGCAGGCGAGAAGCGGCCCTATATCGTCGATGACGCGCTTGCGATCGCAACCGTCATGTCGGCCACCGGCAGCTTTGACCACCGCGCAATTGACGGCGCCGATGGCGCGCTGCTGATGAAGACCTTCAAGGAACTGGTGGAGAACCCGCTGGGGCTGGTGGCCTGATGCAAGACGAAGAGGCCGAACTGACGGACCATATCGGGTCGCGCCAGTCCGCCTTGGGATTGTTGCTGGCATTTGTCGGCGCGGGGACGCTGGTGGCGCTGATGGTGATCACGCCGCAGATGCTTGGCGAACCCGATGGGATGCGCTGGAGGCCCTGGATTTTGGCGGGGGGCGTTTGGGGCCTGATTGCAGTGAGTTTGGGTCTCCGTCTTCGAAGAGCCGACGCGAGCCGCCCCTTGATCGCCGCTGCCGGTGCCTGGCTGGCCCCGGCAATCGGGATGGGCGTTTGGGCAAGTTTTCAATGAATATATTTGGCGGAAAGGAATAGTCGCTTGGCCGACACCAATTACGACCTCATCGTCCTCGGCTCGGGCCCCGGCGGCTATGTCGCGGCGATCCGCGCGGCGCAGCTTGGGCTGAAAACCGCAATCGTCGAGCGCGAGAATCTCGGCGGCATTTGCCTCAACTGGGGCTGCATCCCGACTAAGGCTTTGCTCCGCTCGGCCGAAATCTATCATTATATGCAGCATGCGGGTGACTATGGCCTCGCCGCGGCGCAGATCAGCGCCGATATCGAGGCCGTTGTGAAGCGTAGCCGCGGCGTCGCGAAACAGCTCAGTCAGGGCGTCGCCTTCCTGATGAAGAAGCACAAGATCACCGTCCATATGGGCACCGGCAAGTTGACCGCGCCGGGCAAGCTCGAAGTGACGGGCGAGAAGGGCGTCGAGACGCTGACCGCGAAGAATATCATCGTCGCGACCGGCGCCCGCGCGCGCGATCTGCCGTTCGCGCCCGCCGACGGCAAGCGCATCTGGACCTATCGCCACGCGCTCGTGCCCCCCGAAATGCCGAAAAAATTGCTTGTCATCGGATCGGGCGCGATCGGGATCGAGTTCGCGAGCTTCTACAGCGACATGGGCGCCGAGGTTACCGTCGTCGAAATGCTCGACCGCGTCGTTCCTGTCGAGGATGCCGATGTTTCGGCCTTCCTTGAAAAGGCGCTGAAGAAGCAGGGCATGACGATCTTCACCGGCGCGGGCGTCGAGGAATTGAAAGCCACCGCAAACAGCGTGACCGCCAAGATCAAGACCAAGGACGGCAAGACCGAAAGTGCCGAGTTCAGCCACGCGATCGTCGCGATCGGCATCGTCCCGAACACCGAGAATATCGGGCTCGAAGCGCTTGGCGTGAAGACGACCAAAGGCCATATCGACACCGACGCGATGTGCCGCACCAACGTCCCCGGTCTGTGGGCGATCGGCGACGTCACCGCGCCGCCATGGCTCGCGCACAAGGCGATGCACGAATCGGTCATCTCGGTCGAAGCGATCGCGGGCAATCATCCGCACGCAATGGACGTCCGCAACATTCCGGGATGCACCTATTGCCGGCCGCAGATCGCCAGCGTCGGCCTGACCGAGGCCAAGGCGAAGGAATTGGGTTATGAGGTGAAGGCCGGAACCTTCCCTTTCATCGGCAATGGCAAGGCGATCGCGCTCGGCGAATCCGACGGCTTCACCAAGACCGTGTTCGACGCGAAGACCGGCGAGTTGCTCGGCGCGCATATGATCGGCGCCGAAGTCACCGAGCTGATCCAGGGCTATACGATCGGCAAGACTGCCGAGCTGGTCGAGGATGATTTCATCGGCACCGTCTTCCCGCATCCGACGCTCAGCGAAACGATGCATGAGGGCGTACTCGCAGCGTTCGGACGCCCGCTGCATATCTGAACCTGATATCACGTCATTCCTGCGCGAGCGGGGATGACGATGGGAGTGAATGTGAAGACCGAATACGGCCTGCCTGTCATCGCGGCTGCGCTGATCGCCGCGGTCATCCTGTTCGGCTTAGCCATAGGCGCAGGCTGGGTTCAGACCGCCGACCTGCAGATTTCCGAAGCTTTAGCGCTGCGGGTCGGTGAAAGCAGCGACGCCTTCATCGCCTTCATGCAATGGGCAAGCTGGGTCGGCGGGGGCACTCCGCGCTGGATCATCGTCATCCTGCTGTGCGGACTCGTGTGGCATTGGTGCGGTCCGCGTTGCGCGGTTGCGCTCGGCGGCGCGTCGCTGCTGTCGAATCTTGCATCGAGCCTGTTGAAGCTTGGATTTGCCCGCCCGCGGCCCGATGTGAGCGATCACCTCGACCTTCAAACGAGCTTTTCCTACCCAAGCGGCCACGCGACGAGTGCTGCCGCGGTCTATTTGATGCTCGCCTCACTCGCGCCGCCCCGCTGGCGCGCTGCGGCGTGGACGCTTGCCGCGGCAATGATCGTAATCAACGGCTTTTCGCGCATCATGCTCGGCGTCCATTGGGCGAGCGATATCGTTGGCGGTACGATGCTGGGGACGGCTTTCGCCTTGCTCGGTACATGGTGGGTGGCGCGATCACGGCTAAGATTATCGTAATTTTTCCGCGCTAGATTCGGGCATCGGCAATGGAGAAAATGGCGATGCGCTTGTTCGGTGGTGCCTTCGGGTGGGCCTCTGCAATCTTTCCAATCGTCTATATCGGCGGGTTTCTCTGGTATTTTCTGAAATTTAGTGGCGGTTCCGCCGATGGCCTTGCCGCCAGCGGCCTCGGGCCCACCGTCATCGGCCTCGCGGTCGTGGGACTGCTCCTGTCGATGCCGCTGCTCATCAAATTACTGCGCCTTGTGACCAGCGCAAACCGTGTGCCGGGCGCGAGCATTGCGGCGATGGGCGACACGCTACCCGATACCGAGGGCTTTGACGCCGATGCGGCCTTCGCCAGCTATATGAGCAAACGGCCCGAAACGCCGCCGCTTATCGAGACCATCCCGCTAGCACCCGTTGCACCGCGTCCGCAATTCGGCCGCCGCGGGACCTGATCGCCAATGGTCATCGTCGAATATAGCAGCGGAAAGCTCTTCACGCGCGCTGCGTTCTTAATCATTTCCGGCTTCGCAATGTTCGGCACACTGATTGGCGCCCCGCTCGGAGTATATCTGCTCGCTTATGGTGTCCGCGCGCTGCTCAAAGCGCTATCCTCGAACAAGGCTGCGATCACCCAGCATGCTCGCGGACTCGAAGTGCGGACCTTGTGGACAAAGCGCTTCGTCTCTTTCGATGATTATACGCATGTCAGCGCCGAAACGATCTTCTTCAGCGCGGCTGGCCTTCCGATCCCGGGTCCGGTGATGCTCGTCATCCACAGCGATCGCAAACATATCGGCGGTAAACGCAAGCTGCGCCTGCCGCTCGGCTATCTGAAGCTCGTCGAACGTGCGGTGCCGATGGTCGGCGAGGCGATTGAACTCTTTGCGATGCCGCACCGCGAGGCAGGCGCTGTATGGCACAAGGCGCTCGACGAGCGACGTGCCGCCGAGGGTGGGCCACCACCACCGCGGCAACTCGCGACCGCGCAAGAACGCGTGCAGGCCCGGCGCGACCCGCTCGAAGGTGCGCAGCAAGGTCGTCTCGATCGGCCGCCACCGTCCAGTTTCGGACGAAAGATAGTCTGACCTCTCGACAGATACGCGCCAGCGGTTAACGTCGCACCATGGCTCAAGGCACCCACGACTTCGTCCCCGATCCGCGCAACGACGCGATCCTCATCAACGTCAACGGCGACCTCTTGCCCAGAGCGCAGGCGAGCGTGTCGGTGTTCGACAGCGGCTTCATGCTTGGCGATGGGGTGTGGGAAGGGATTCGCGTCCACAAGGGGCGCATGGCGTTCCTTGATCAGCATCTCGATCGTCTTTGGGAAGGCGCGAAGGCGATCGCGATGGACGTCGGGATTTCGCGTCAGGCGCTCGAAGAGCGGCTCTATGCGACGATAGATGCCAATGCGATGGACGGGTGCCACATTCGCCTGATGGTCACGCGCGGCATCCGCTCGACACCCTATCAGGATCCACGCGTCGTCATCTCGCCCGCAACGATTGTGATTATCGCCGAGCATAAGGATCCGCTGCCCGCGACAGTCGAAAAAGGTCTGTCACTTTTCACCGTCCACGTCCGCCGCGGCGATCCGGCAGTGCAGGACCCGAAGCTCAATTCGCACTCGAAACTCAATTGCATCACCGCTTGCATCCAGGCGGCTCAGGCGGGCGCCGATGAAGCGCTGATGCTGGATCCGCACGGCTTTGTCGCGACGTGCAATTCGACGCATTTCTTCGTCGTCCGCAAGGGCGAAGTGTGGACGTCGAGCGGCGACTATTGCCTCGGCGGCATCACACGCGGAAACGTCATCCGCCTGTGCCGCGAGAATGATATTCCGGTGTATGAGAAGAATTTCTCGCTCACCGACGTCTATGGCGCCGACGAGGCTTTTGTTACCGGAACCTTCGCCGGCGTCGTGCCCGCGCATACGATCGACGGGCGCAAGCTGACCGAGGGCAGGGGGCCGATGGTCGAGCGCTTGCAGACCCTCTACAAGGCGCTGATCGAGCGCGACACCGGGGGGAGGGGCCGCCCGTGAGCGATTGCGTGCGGATCGCAATGTGGTCGGGGCCGCGCAATCTCTCGACCGCGATGATGCGCAGCTTCGGCAGCCGCGCCGACAGCTTCGTCAGCGATGAGCCCTTTTACGGCGCCTATCTGAAACAGACGGGCGAGCCGCAACCGATGGCCGAGCAAGTGATGGAGTCGATGGATTGCGACTGGCATGGTGTCGCCCGGACGATGACGGGCGACTGCCCGACCGGCGCGCCGATATGGTATCAAAAGCATATGGCGCATCACATGGTCGGGCCGATTGCCTATGACGATCTGCAGGGCCTGCGCCACGCCTTCCTGATCCGCGATCCCGCCCGCGTCGTCGCCAGCTATGCTGCAAAGCGTGTGACGGTGCGTCCCGATCATCTCGGGACCGCAGAGCAGGTCGAATTTTTCGATCGCGAGGCCGACCGGCTGGGAAGGGCGCCCGCGGTGATCGACAGCGCCGACATATTGCGCAACCCGCCCGCAATGCTGCAAAAATTGTGCAGCGCGCTCGGCATCGCATGGGACCCGGCAATGCTGCATTGGGAAGCGGGGTTGCACCCGACTGACGGTGTCTGGGGATCGCACTGGTACGACGCTGTCGTGTCGAGCAACGGCTTCGGCGTTCCTGACAAGCCGCAACCGATCTTGTCGCCTAAGCAGCAGGCGGTCGCCGATGCCTGCCGCCCCGACTATGACCATCTGGCGCAGCACAAGATTTCGCTGTCCTATTAACTGCCGTTTTGCCATCACTTGGATGGGCATCAAAAACAGGCGGGTCAGATATGCAATCCAGTGTAAAGTTTGGCAGTTTTCTGCGGGGAATCGTATTTGGCGTTCCCGCGCTTTTCGCAGCATCAGCAGCGCACGTTCAGGCACAGGATGCGGCCGGGCAGACGGTCATCACCGCCGCTCGCTACCTTGATGTGCTGAGCGGAAAGACGGTTGAATTTCCCGCCATCTTCGTCGGCGCCGACGGTCGCATCACGGGGATTGCCGATGCACGCACGGTACGCTGGGGATCGGGCGTCAAGCATATCGACCTTGGCGACAAGACGTTGCTGCCCGGCCTGATCGACATGCACGTCCATCTCGACGGCCCTGCCGATATCGGCGGGTATCGCGGACTCGAATTCACCGACAGCTTCTGGGGCATGACCGCGGTCAAAAATGCGAACGACATGCTTGGCGCCGGGTTCACCACGGTCCGCAATGTCGGGTCGGGCGAACGCAACGATATCGGCCTCAAGCAGGCGATCGACGCGGGCTATGCGACGGGTCCGCGCATCGTCCCCGCAGGCTATGCGCTCGGCGCGACCGGCGGACATTGCGACAGCACGTTCCTTCCGCCCAGCCTCGAAAAGAAGGACGGCAAGGAAGAGGGTATCGGCGATACGCCCGACGAGCTGCGCTATCAGGTGCGCCGCCAGCGCAAATATGGCGCCGAAGTGATCAAAGTCTGTGCGACCGGCGGCGTTTTTTCGCGGAACACCGAGCCCGGCCAGCTTCAGGTTTCGGAGACCGAGCTGCGCGCGATCGCCGACGAAGCGCATCAATGGGGTCTTCGTGTCGCGGCGCATGCGCATGGCGCTGCCGGCATCCGCGCTGCCATTTCCGCTGGAATCGACACGATCGAACATGCGAGCCTGGTCGACGACGAAGGCATTCGCATGGCCGTCGCGCGTAAGCAGCCGGTGTGGTTCTCGATGGACATCTTCAACACCGAATATACGCAGGCCGAGGGCGCGAAGAACGGCGTACTCGAGGATAATCTGCGCAAGGATCGCGAGATCGCACAGATCCAGCGCGACAATTTCCGCAAGGCGGTGAAGGCCGGGGTGCGCATGGTGTTCGGTTCGGACGCAGGCGTCATGCCGCACGGCCTCGTCGGCGGCCAGTTCCGCGTGATGGTCGAATATGGGATGACAACGTTGCAGGCGATTCAGGCGGCAACGAAAAATGCCGCCGAGGCGCTCGGGCGCGAGAAGGATGTCGGCGCGATCGCGGTTGGCCGTTATGCCGACATCGTCGCGGTCGACGGCAATCCGCTGGCCGATGTGCGCCAGCTGGAGAGCGTCGATGCAGTGGTGAAGGGCGGAGTGCTGGTAAGGGGCAATTAAGCCACTCAGTAAACCACCAGTTTGTCGGTCAGCGCCTGCCGCATGTCGGGGGTGAAGTTCAGCACAGCCTCGGCATAGGTTGCGACGTCGCCATGATCGCGGCGCACCGTCGCCAATGCTGCGTCGAGGAAGATCGGGTTGACCGACATCAGAGTGCGGATCGCATCGTCGTGGATTTCGGCGCCATAACGCGCACGAATAACGTCGCCGCCCTGCGCGATCCGTTCCTCGATCTTTCCCGCGCTGTTGGTGAGGAGATAATCTTGCATCAGATCATCTTCATGGACGCCCAGCAGGCGGTGGACGACGGCAACGGCAAAGCCGGTTCGATCTTTGCCCGCAACGCAATGAACCAAGCTCGGCGCTTCATATTCGGCAAGTGCCGAAAGATAGAGGCGCAGCGTGCTCACGAGCACCGGACGATAGGGCATGCTCGCATACACATCGATCATCCGTGACCGCGCGGTGTCGTTGTCGATCGTGCCGCCAGCCGCCTGCAGATGCGGCGCAAGGCCAGCGGTGTTGCCATCGGCAAACAGCACCCGCGCCGAAAATCCATCGGACCGGCGGCAGGGATGCGCCGCGCGTTCGTCGTCGCCGCGCAGATCGACGATCGTCTCGATCCCCAGGTTGTCGATTGCGGCAAGGTCGTCGTCGGTTGCATCTTGATGATGCGCCGACCGCCACAACACGCCATCGCGAAGCCGTCCGCCGCCTTCGACAGCATAGCCACCATATTCGCGGAAATTATGGATGCCGACCAGGGGCAGGACTCGCTCGGCAATCATCTTCATTCTCCTGTGAAAACCGGGGGACGTTTTTCGACGAAGGCATTGATCGCCTCGCGGTTATCCGCCGTTTCATGGACGATCGCTTGATAGGCAGCACTCAGTTCCAAAATATCGCTCATCCGGCTGTGCTGCGCTTCGCGCAGCAAACGCTTGGTCAGACGAAGCGCGCGGGGCGGGTTGCAGACGATGCGTTCGGCAATGGCAATCGCACGATCGAGCAGCTCGGCGTCAGGCACGACGTCCGTCACCAGACCATATTCCTTTGCCTGCGCCGCGTCAAAGCGATCGCCGGTCAGAAACAGCTCGGCCGCACGCGGATAGCCGAGCACTTTCTGCAACAGCCACGCGCCGCCGTCGCCCGGGACGATTCCGACTTTGATGAAGCTGCACGCAAATTTCGCGCTCTCTGCGGCGATGCGGATGTCGCAAGTGCAGGCGAGGTCGCAGCCGAGGCCGATCGCATGGCCGTTAACCGCAGCAATCATCGGCACTTCGCAATCCATCAATGCGCGGATCACAGCCTGAACGCCCTTGCGGTAATTGGCGCGCGTCGAATCGGGCTGATCGAGCACGCCGATGCCCGTGCGATCCTGCATGCCTTTCAGGTTTCCGCCAGCGCTGAACGCCTTGCCGCTACCCGTCAGGATGATCGCGCTAACGCTACGGTCGTCGCCAAGCGTGCGGAGCGTGTCGATAATGTCCTGGCAATCTTCATGCGTGCCGATCGCGTTCATGCTCTCGGGCTTGATCATCGTCAGGATCGCGATCTTTCCCCGCCGTTCGACACTCAAAAACTCGCCCATGTTCAAAATTCCTTTGCTGTTGGCGAAAGCTATTGCATGGCTGCACAGACATGCAAGGCTTTGCGCTCTATCCTTTTAGTCCACCCGGCGATGTTCGCGCACTGCGTGCCGATTTGCGTTCGTGGCTCGCGTCGAACCAACCGCAAGGCGATGTTGTTGAACGCGCTAACTGCTGGGCGAGCTTTGATCCCGATTTCAGCCGGGCGTTGGGTGCGGCAGGTTACATCGGCATGACGTTGCCAACGCGATACGGCGGCGGCGACCGCCATCCGCTTGAACGCTATGTCGTGATCGAGGAATTGCTCGCAGCGGGCGCTCCCGTCGGCGCGCATTGGATCGCTGACCGGCAGACGGGACCGCTGATCCTTCGCTATGGCAGCGAAGAACAGCGCGAACGCTATCTGCCAGGAATAGCGAAGGGCGAAATTTACGCCTGCATCGGGCTGTCCGAACCCGGCGCCGGGTCGGACTTGGCCGCGGTTCGAACGACAGCGCGCGAAACGGCCGAAGGCTGGCGGGTCAATGGCCAGAAAATATGGACCACCGGCGCACATTTGTCGCACATCATGCTGACTTTGGTTCGAACCGAAGAGGGAAGCGAGCGCAACGCGGGGCTCAGTCAGTTGCTGATCGATCTCGATACTCCTGGCATCACCATCCGCCCGATCATCGACATGGCGGGCAATCACGATTTCAACGAGGTCTTCTTCGACGATGTGCTCGTGCCTACTGGCGCGCTGGTCGGCGAGCGCGGGCAGGGGTGGAAGCAGGTCACCGCCGAACTCGGGCTCGAACGGTCTGGGCCGGAACGCTACCTTTCGAGCCACGCGCTGCTCGCGGCGCTGATCGATGCTGCAGGCGCCGATCCCGACCCGGCGGTCGCGACGCTGATCGGCGAGCTCACGGCAGAGATGTGGACGTTGCGCCAATTGTCGATGTCGACCGCGGCCAAGCTCGCGGCGGGTGAGGACCCGATGGTAGAGGCTTCGGTCGTCAAGGAACTCGGCAATGCCTTCGAACAGGATATGCCGCGCCGCGTTCAGGCGATCCTCGACTGCGACTGGAACGGTGAAAACGATCTTGCGCGGCTTCTCCGCGCACTGCTTATCGCCTCGCCGAGTTTCTCGCTGCGCGGCGGCACGCGCGAAGTGATCCGCGGGATCATCGCACGCGGATTGGGGCTGCGATGAGCGCCGCCCGCGACATGCTCTGCGACACCGCACGCGCGGTCTTTACAGGCGCCAGCGAGATGGGTGCGGTCGAGGAAGCGGGCTTCGGGTTGTTGCTTGTGTCAGAAGATGAAGACGGCTTCGGAGGCGACTGGGGTGACCTCAACGCCGTTCTACACATTGCGGGCGTCGCAGCGCCCAACCTGCCGATTGCGGAGCTGATCCTTACCGGACTGGGTGACGCGCCGCTGCCGCTGCGCGCCGGGGCGACCGTCAGCCTGATGGCAGGTGCAATGGGGCAAGCGCTGCAACTGTCGATCGACCATGTGAACATGCGTCAGCAGTTCGGCCGCCCGCTCGGGAAATTTCAGGCGGTGCAGCAATCGCTCGCGGTCATGGCGTGCGAAGTCGCGGCAGTCGATGCGGCCGCGGCGGCGATGGCCGCGCGGATCGACGCGACCGGGGTAGATGCAGAAGCCGCCGGTTTCGAAATAGCCGCCGCAAAGCTGCGCGCCAATCGCGCTGTCGGTGTTGTCACCGCCATCGCGCACCAGGTTCATGGCGCAATCGGCTTCACGCGCGAATATGATCTTCACCGCGTGACTGTGCCGTTGATGCGCTGGCGCGGAGAGCATGGCAACGACGCCCATTGGGCATGCGTTCTGGGGCGTCAGGTTGTGGGGTTCGGCGGGCGCGGCCTGTGGGAAGCGATGACCGCGCGCGCCGACTAACCCTAACGCAGCGCCCCACCTTCGCGAAGCGCGGCAATCCTGTCCGCATCATAGCCAATACTGGCCAACACGGTGTCGCCATCACCGCCGACCGCCGGCGCTTGGCGCGGCATATCGTTGACCGTTGCCGAATAACGCGGCGCCGGAGCGGGATGCGGGACCCCGGCAACGGTGACAAAGGTTTCGCGCGCCACATTGTGCGGATGTCCCGGCGCTTCGCTCAGCGACAGTACCGGCGCGAAGCAGACATCGGTCATCTCCATCAGCTCGCACCATTCGTCGCGCGTCTTGGTTGCAAACAAGGCTGCGACTTTTTCCTTCTTCGAAGGCCAATTTTCGAGATCGTCCTGAACATCAAAATCAGCGTCGGCATCGAGGCCGGTCTTGGCGCGAAGCAGCGCATAAAATTGCGGCTCGATCGAGCCGATCGAGATAAATTTGCCGTCGCTGCAGGTATAGGTGTCATAATAGGGCGCGCCGCCGTCGAGCCGATTTACCCCGGCCTCGTCCTTGAGCATCCCGGCGCCGTGGAACCACCAGCTCATGCCTGCGAGCAGCGCCGATCCGTCAGTCATCGCACAATCGATGACCTGTCCTTCGCCCGTTTTCGAAGCATGAAGCAGCGCGCTCGACATACCGAAAGCGAGCATCATCCCGCCACCGCCGAAATCGCCGACATAATTGACCGGCGGCACCGGCTTCCCGCCGCGCACGCCGATACCGTGGAGCACGCCCGACAGCGAGATATAGTTGATGTCATGACCCGCAGCCTGCGCATATGGACCGAATTGGCCCCACCCGGTCATCCGTCCATAGACCAGCTTTGGATTGTCACCGAGCAGAACATCGGGACCGAGTCCCAGGCGCTCCATCACGCCCGGACGATAGCCTTCGATGATGCCGTCGGCGGTCTTGCATAGCGCACGCGCAATCTCGACCGCTTCGGGGTTCTTCATGTCGAGAGCGATCGACGTGCGGTTTCGCGACAGTGGATCGCGCGGGTCCATAAAGCCGCCGGGACGATCGATACGGATCACCTCGGCGCCATGGTCGGCGAGCATCATGCCGCAGAAGGGACCCGGACCGATGCCCGCGAATTCGATGATCCTGATACCCTTTAGCGGTCCGGTCATGTTGCTCTCCTGTCCCTGTCCGTCAGATGCGTTCGATGATGATCGCGGGCGCCATGCCACCGGCGGCGCACATCGTAACGAGGCCATAGCGGCCGCCCGAACGCTCCAGTTCGTCGAGCGCAGTGCCAATCAGGATCGAACCCGTCGCGCCGATCGGGTGGCCGAGTGCCATCGAGCCGCCGTTGATGTTGACCTTTTCGCGATCGAGATCGAGGTCGCGGATGAATTTCTCGGCAACGACCGAAA
>JAURVS010000164.1 GCA_030655355.1 Sphingopyxis sp. | reverse complement strand
AATAGGTGCCGTTGATCTCGATGCCGGTCAGATGCTGCCCGGCATATTCGAGCTCACGCTTTTGCGCGAGACCGGCGGGGTAGAAGGGGCCGCGCCACGGTTCGAAGGTCCAGCCTCCGACTCCGACATAGATGCTCATAGCTTCACTCCTCCGCCCGCAAGCCTCGACCCGTCATTGCGAGGAGCCGAAGGCGACGCGGCAATCTCCGGCGATCGTTCGGAATCGACGGTCGCTGGAGATTGCTTCGCTACGCGCGCAATGACGGATAAGGCAAGCGCGGCGCGCTACCTAGGCAAGTGCCGCGTCTGCGCCCATCAGCTTCGGGAAGAAGCCTTCATGCGCGTCACGGAGTTCAGCCAGCGTCACCTGATGATCGCTGCCCTCCAGTTCAAAGACGATACGGTCCTTGATCGTGCGGCCGACCGGATCGACCGGCACGTCGGCGCGGCCCGCCGCGTCGAGGAAATCGGCGAGGCAGGTGTCGCAGACGGTGACGAGATACAGGCCCTGATCCTCACCGAAAAAGCTCTCGGCGACACCGAACGGCTGTTCTTCGCTGACGAGGACGCCGATGTTCGACTTCAGCGCCATTTCGGCGAGCGTCACCGCAATGCCGCCGTCGGAGACGTCGTGGCAGGCCGTGATCCAGCCAGCGTTGATCGCATGGCGGATGAAGTCGCCGGTGCGCTTTTCGGCGCGCAGGTCGACCGGCGGCGGCGGGCCTTCTTCGCGGCCGAGAATTTCGCGGAGCCACACCGACTGGCCGAGATGGCCGGCGCGTTCGCCGACCGCGAGCACGATGTCGCCGGTGCGTTTGAAGCCGATGCCGACCGCGCGGTTTAGATCTTCAATCACGCCGACGCCGCCGATCGCGGGGGTCGGAAGGATCGCGCTACCGCCGCCGGTCGCCTTGGATTCATTATAAAGGCTGACGTTGCCCGACACGATCGGATAGTCGAGCGCGCGGCAAGCCTGCGCCATGCCGTCGAGGCAGCCGACGATCTGACCCATGATTTCGGGACGCTGCGGATTGGCGAAGTTCAGGCAGTTGGTGATCGCGAGCGGGGTCGCGCCGACCGCGCTGATGTTGCGCCATGTTTCGGCAACCGCCTGCTTGCCGCCCTCGACGGGATCGGCATAGCAATAGCGCGGCGTGCAATCGGTCGACATGGCGAGCGCGCGGTTGGTGCCATGGATGCGGACAAGCGCGGCGTCGCCGCCGGTCTGCACAGTGTCGGCGCCGACTTGGCTGTCATATTGTTCCCAGATCCAGCGGCGGCTGGCGATGTCGGGAGTGCCCATCAGCGTTTTGAGGTCCGCCGCGACATCCTTCGTCTCGGGGACGTTGGTGAGTTCGGCCTGCTTCGGGGTCGGTACGTGCGGGCGGTCATAGAGGGGCGCATCGTCGGCGAGCGGCGCAAGCGGTATGTCGCAGACGATTTCGCCATGATGCTCCAGAACCATGCGGCCGGTGTCGGTGACGGTCCCGATGACCGCAAAATCGAGTTCCCATTTGTGGAAGATCGCGGCGGCGAAATCCTCACGGCCGGGCTTCAGCACCATCAGCATGCGTTCCTGGCTTTCGGACAGCATCATCTCATATGCCGTCATGCCGGTTTCGCGCTGTGGCACGTCATCCATCTTGAGGTGAAGGCCGACGCCGCCCTTCGATGCCATTTCGACCGAAGACGAGGTGAGGCCCGCGGCGCCCATATCCTGAATTGCAACGATTGCGTCCGACGCCATCAGTTCAAGGCACGCTTCGATCAGCAATTTCTCGGTGAAGGGGTCACCGACCTGAACGGTCGGGCGCTTTTCTTCGGCATCTTCGCCAAAGTCGGCTGACGCCATCGTCGCGCCGTGGATTCCGTCGCGGCCGGTCTTCGATCCGACATAGACGATCGGATTGCCGACGCCCGATGCCGCCGAATAAAAAATCTTGTCCTGTTCGGCGATCCCGACGGTCATCGCATTAACGAGGATATTGCCGTCATAGGCCTTGTGGAAATTGACCTCGCCGCCGACCGTCGGAACGCCGACGCAATTGCCATAGCCGCCGATGCCATGGACGACGCCCGAGATCAGATGCTTCATCTTCGGATGGTCGGGGCGGCCGAAGCGCAGCGCGTTGAGATTCGCGACGGGGCGCGCGCCCATCGTGAAGACGTCGCGGAGGATGCCGCCGACCCCGGTCGCCGCGCCCTGATAGGGTTCGATATACGACGGGTGGTTGTGGCTCTCCATCTTGAAGATCGCTGCGAGCTTTTTGCCGCCTTCGCCTTCGCCAATGTCGATGACGCCGGCATTTTCGCCGGGGCCGCAGATCACCCAGGGCGCTTCGGTTGGCAGTTTCTTGAGGTGGAGGCGCGAGCTTTTATAGCTGCAATGCTCGGACCACATGACCGAGAAAATGCCGAGTTCGACGATATTCGGTTCTCGCCCGAGCGCGTGCAGGACGCGATCATATTCTTCCGGAGACAGGCCGTGTTCGGCAACGATCTCAGGGGTGATGACGGAGGCGGGCGCGGGTGCGGTCTGAGTCATGGCGCGCCTTTAGCGATGTAGGCGCGAAACGAACAGACCCCATGATGCGAAAACATCATGGGGTCTGCGGTCGGAGAGGCGATTTAGCGCGAAGCGAGCGTGGTCGCTTCAGTCTTGAGCGGTTCGACTTCGCGCAGCGGGAAGCTGACCTGCTGCGACCCGACGGTGCCGCGAACGCGATGCTGACCGACGCGGAGCGTAAACGGCTTGCCCGTGCGTTCTTCGATGCCGCTGATGACGCGAGTGTCGCCAACCTGCGTCACGGTGTAGCTGTAGGTCGAACCTTCATGCGCGAAACGCTTGGCCGACGCGTCCTCCGCATGCGCGACGGCCGGCGCGAGTGCGAGCAGGCCGAGGGCGGGGAGAATGAATTTTTTCATGATGCAAGTCCTTGTCTAGAAAACAAAACTTGCCTTTGAGCCCCTCTCTTCTTGTGCAGTGCAACATGACGGGCGATGCGAACGTCAGCAATTGCAAAAAACAGAACCGTGATTGCGCAGGATGAAGAGGTCAGGCGCGCGCGGCCGTGATGGGCCGCCGGTTGGCGCCCGCCCAAGTCGCGGTACCCGCAAGCAGCGCATAAGCGAACAGCATCGTCGCTGGAACCGCGAGCGAATAGACCGGCTCCTTCGGCCCGAACCAGTCGATGGCTTGCGCAAAGCCGAGCAGCGCAGCCAGCGTCCATAGCCGCCGATTGCCTGAAGGCACTTCGGTGCAGCGCCAATAATAGACGAAGGCGCCGCCGATCAGCGCGATTTCGAGCGGCATCGCGATCGACGGATGATTCCAGAGGCCAAAGCCCAGCTTGGGCGGTACGCCATAGAGCGTCAGGTCGGGGATGTGCACGAGCAGGTCGATGAACCAATGTGAGGCGACCACAAACGCCGCGCCGATCGCGGCTTCCTTGCGTTTCGTTGCGAACCAAACCGCCACGCCAAAGACCGTCGCCCAGATCAGCGCCCCGAGCAGGCTGTGCGTATAGGGCATGTGATGGAGGTCCATCGGATTCATTGCGGTGATGCCGGGAGCGATCCGCATCGCCTCGACGCCCGCGATCAACAAACTCGCAAAGCCGATGTCGATGAGCTGCGCCGCCACGAACAGCGTTCCGAGCCCCGCTGCCTTGGGGCGGGCCGCGACGATCAACGCCGGAGCGAAATGGCCGATGAACATTCGGCGAGCCTATCGCGCCCGCAAATGACGTCAAGCTTGACCGAGAGGGGGCGAAGGGGCCAAAGCATGGAGCATGACGGACACCCCCGACACTGCCGCCCCTTCCGCCATTTCTTCGCTGTCGTTCGAGGCAGCGATGGGCGAACTCGAAACGATCGTGCGGCGGCTCGAAAGCGGTGATGTCAGCCTCGAGGAATCGGTGACATTATACGAACGCGGCCACGCGCTCCGTGGGCATTGCGAAGCGCGGCTCGCCGCGGCGCAGGCCCGGATCGAGCAGGTCAGCCTCGGCGCTGATGGCCGACCGGCGGGAACCACTCCCTTCGGCGAAAGCTGAGCCGGCATGACGTTCGCTGAGGACGAAGTTTCGCGCGGAACGCAATTGCTCCTTTCGACGCAGGCCGAAGTGGCCGCGGGGATTGATCAGCTGTTCGACACGCTGCTCACCATACCCGCTGACCCGCGCGGCCCACTGTATGAAGCGATGCGCCACGCGGCGGTTGCGGGCGGCAAAAGGCTGCGCCCGCTGCTTGTTCGCGCTGCAGGCGATCTGTTTCACGTCGACCGCTCGCTGACGCTGCGCGTCGGCGCGGCGGTAGAGGCGATGCACGTCTATTCGCTGATCCACGACGATCTGCCGTGCATGGACGATGACGACATGCGCCGCGGCAAACCCACGGTGCACAAGGCATTCGACGAAGCGACCGCGGTCCTCGCGGGCGATTCGCTCCATGCGCTTGCTTTCGAATGGCTGTGCGATCCGGTGACGAGCAGTGACCCGTTCGTGCGCGGCGAACTCTGCTGCGAACTCGCGCGGGCCTCCGGCCCTGCCGGCATGGCGGGTGGCCAGATGATGGACCTCGCCGCCGAGACGTCGAATTTCGATCTGTCGACGGTGACGCGGCTGCAGCAACTCAAGACGGGGGCATTAATCGCCTTCTCTGTCGAAGCCGGCGCGATCCTTGCGCGCATCCCGCCCGACGGCCGGACCGCGCTGCGCGGCTATGCGCGCGACATCGGGCTCGCGTTCCAGATCGCCGACGACATCATGGATGTCGAGGGCGATGAGGCGCTTGCCGGCAAGGCGCTGCACAAGGACGAGGCGGCGGGCAAGGCGACTTTTGTGACGCTGATGGGGCTGGAGCGCGCGCGCGAACAGGCGACCGCGCTCGTCGATCAGGCGATCGGGCATTTGGCGAGTTATGGTGAAGAGGCGACGCTGCTGCGCGCGATCGCACGCTATGTCGTGGAAAGGGACCGTTGATGCGGATAGGGGTTTATCCGGGGACGTTCGATCCGATCACGCTCGGGCATATGGACATCGTTCGTCGCGGCGCTAAGTTCGTCGACCGACTGATCATCGGGGTGACCACAAATATCGCAAAATCGCCCTTGTTCGACGACGATGAGCGGATCGCGATGGTGAAGGCTGAGGTGGCGGAAATCGACGGAGATATTGAAGTCGTCGGTTTCAATTCGCTGCTGATGGACTTTGCTGATGCCCAAGGCGCGTCGATCGTCGTTCGCGGCATCCGCGGCGTCACCGATTTCGAATATGAGTATCAGCTAACGGGCATGAACCGCCAGCTCAACGCGCGCGTGGAGACCGTGTTTTTGATGGCCGACGTCAGTCTTCAGCCGATCGCGTCGCGTCTGGTCAAGGAAATCGCCATTTTCGGTGGCGATATCCGCAAATTTGTGACGCCGCCGGTCCGCGATGCCGTCGTCGCGCGCATCGCCGAGCGCGGGCTGCTTCAGGGCGAGCGCTGATACCGATCATTGAGCGTTCAGCTTTTTCCCGCTAGGGCGCGCCATCAGGGCGCAAATTCAGTTTATTTATCCAAAGGCCGGTCCAGCATGAAATCTTCCTTCCGCCCCATGATTCTCACTGCAATGGCGTTCGGTCTCGCGGTTTCGGCCGTGGCACAGGAGGCGCCGCCCGCACCGTCGCCCAATCCCGAGCAAAGCCAGCCTGCGCCGCAAGTCGAAGCGCCTGCACCGATCGAAACACCGCCCGCTCCCGCGCCTGCCGCAACCGACGGAACCCCGGCGACTGAAGTGCCCGCGGTGCCCGCGATGACTCCCGATCAATATATCAACAACCCCGAATATATGCTCAACATCGATCTTTCGACGGGCGGCCGGGTGGTGGTTCAGCTTTACCCCAATGTTGCGCCGAACCATGTCGAGCGGCTGAAGCAATTGACCCGCGCCGGATTTTACGACGGGGTGAAAGTCCACCGCGTGATCGACGGCTTCATGGCGCAGACGGGCGATCCGACCGCGACCGGGCAGGGCGGCTCCGAGCTTCCCGACATCAAGGCCGAATTCAACGTGACCCCGCATCTGCGCGGTACCTTGTCGATGGCGCGAGCCG
>JAURVS010000161.1 GCA_030655355.1 Sphingopyxis sp. | reverse complement strand
GGCAGTCACCGTGGAGGGCGAAGGCGTCTCATACCAACAGGGTGATCGCGCTTTAGACCTGTGGCATTGTCAAACTTGCGGGTGCACGACCCACTGGACGCCAACCGATCCGGCTTACCCGCGCATGGCGGTTAACCTCAGGATGTTCGATCCAGCGCTATGGCGCGATGTGCCGCGCCGCCTCATCGACGGCGCGAGCTACTAACGCATCGTTCGCGTCCGCCTCAAAGCGGCCCCCGAGCCTTTTACCCCGCAGGCAGCCTGAGCCGCACCAGCAGCCCGCCCAGATCCTCGCTCTCTTCAAGCTCGATGCTGCCGCCGTAAATTTCGGCAACGTCGCGCACGATCGCAAGGCCAAGGCCCGTTCCCGGCTTTCCGCTGTCGAGCCGCACGCCGCGGTCGAAGATGCGAACGCGATCGACAGGAGAAATTCCGGGACCGTCGTCCTCGACGATGATCTCCGCCATCCCGGCTTCATGCTGGACCGTGACGAATACACTGCCGCCGCCGTACTTCGCGGCATTTTCAAGGAGATTGCCGACCAACTCGTCCAAATCTTGCCGCTCGACGCGAACGATCAGAGTCTTGTCGCCGTCTGCATCAAGCCGTGCCTCCGGGAAGAGCGCGGCAACTGCGCGCGACACGCTCTGAACACTGTCCCACACGACCGCTCGTGCCTGCGCCGCCCCGCGCCGCCCCACCGCCCGCGCGCGCGCAAGATGGTGGTCGACCTGTCGCTGCATCGTTGCTGCCTCCCGGCGCACCGTATCGGCAAGCTCCGAATTCGAACTTGTCGCGCTGTTGATCAGCACCGTGAGCGGCGTCTTTAGCGCGTGCGCCAGATTGCCGGCGTGGAGCCGCGCCTCTTCGGCCTGTTTCTCATTATGCGCGAGCAGCGCGTTCAACTCGTCGACCATAGGCTGCACTTCGAGCGGCAGCGGGGCCGTGACGCGGCGGTTCTGACCTCCCCGCATAGCCGCAATCGCGCGCCGGATATGGCGCAGCGGCCACAGGCCGTAAAAGGTCTGGAGCGCCGCCAGAATGATCAGGCCGAGCCCGAGCAGCGCGAGGCTGGGGATCAGCGTCGCCCGCACTGCGCCGACCTGCGTATCGAGCGCCTCGCGCGACTGCGCGATCTGATAGCGCCAATTGGTCTTGCTGCCCGGCAGGATGACATTGCGTTCGAGCACGCGCAGTTCCTCGTCAGGAAACTGATTGCTGTCATAAGTGTGGATCTGATTGTCGATGTGCGGCGTCGGCGTTTTCAGCGAGCGCTCCCACAGAGAGCGCGAGCGATAAGGCTCCTGCTGTCCACCGCTGATCTGCCAGTAGAGGCCGCTATAGGGCTCGAGGAAACGCTGATCGCCGAGCGGTTCGACCAGCCGCACTTCGCCGTCAGGGCCAATCTCCGACGACCGGATCATCGCGATCAGCACATATTCGAGGCTCGAATCAAAGTTACGTGTGATCGCGCCGGTCAGCACCCGATCGAGCGCAAAACCGCCACCGATCAGCAGCACCGAAATCCACAGCGCTGCGATCGCGATCATGCGCCGCGCGAGCGAGCCCGTGATGCGACGGCTCAGCGCCGCCGGTTTGTCCGCCGCGTCCGGGTCAGTTGCGACCGCCGGGGCGACGTCGCCCTCTGCCATCTCTTATTGCGGATCGTCGAGCTGGTAGCCGAGCCCGCGAATCGTCGTGATGATATCAGCGCCCAGCTTTTTGCGGATGCGCGTCACAAACACCTCGATCGTGTTCGAATCGCGGTCGAAATCCTGATCGTAGATATGCTCGATCAATTCCGTGCGCGACACGACCTTGCCCTTGTGGTGGAGCAGGTACGATAGCAGTTTATATTCCTGCGCCGTCAGCTTCACCGGCTCACCTGCCAGCGTGACACGGCCCGACCGTGTGTCGAGGCGCACGGTGCCTGCGATAAGCTCGCTTGACGCATTGCCCGCGGCGCGGCGGATCAGCGCGCGCAGGCGCGCGATCAATTCTTCGGTCTGGAACGGCTTGGCCAGATAGTCGTCAGCGCCGGCGTCGAGCCCAGCGACCTTGTCCGACCAGCTGTCGCGCGCGGTTAGCACCAGAACCGGGAAGTTGCGCTTTTCACGGCGCCACCGATCGAGAACGGTTAGTCCGTCGATCTCGGGCAAGCCCAGATCGAGGATCGCAGCGTCGTAATTTTCGGTCGCGCCAAGGAAATGGCCGTCCTCGCCATCGGTCGCAAGATCGACGGCATAGCCAGCGCCTTCCAGCGTCGCCTTCAGCTGCGGTCCCAGCGTGGGTTCGTCTTCGACAATCAAGATCCGCATTCAAGCGCCTTTCCTTTGCGTGCCGACGGGGCCGACCGCATGTTTCGACTGTGTATCAAGTCCAAACGATCATCGCAAAATCTCGTTGCGATGAAACATCGAGGGGGTTCAGGGTTTGCGTCCCACAATCCGGCCGGTGCGGGCGTCGACGTAAACGACAACAACCTGGCTGCCGTCCATGAATTTCAGGGCATAGATCATGCGTCCCGCGTCAAACTGCGGCCCGCCAAGATAGGTCATCTCATTATAAGGTGCGCGCGAACGAATGTCGGCAATCAGCCGGTTGAGCGGAATCACCTGCCCCTGCGCCGCGGCGTCGCGCAGATTGTCCTGATCACGATCACGGTCGCCACGTGCGGACGCGGGCGCACCTGCAGAAATCAGCAGCGCGGAGATGAGAGAGAGGGTCAAAGTGCGGATCATGGCCGTTTCTCTAATGCGAAAGCATTGAATAGGCGATGAATGGACCGGTCAGCGAGGGTTTTGCTTCCGGGATCAACGCCAAGGTCATGGTGGGCGCGGCAGGGATTGAACCTGCGACCCCACCCGTGTGAAGGGTGTGCTCTACCACTGAGCTACGCGCCCGTTCCGAATTGGACATGTCCGACCTTCGAAAGCCGGACGTCCATAGCCGCTGCGACGGTGATTGCAACGGGCATTCGCATCGAAACGATCGGCTGATGCAAATCGGGCCGCAGCTTACGCCGCGGCCCGAAATGTTTTTCACCCAAAGGGTCGGCCTGTCAGTTGACGGCGTCCTTGAGGGCCTTGCCGGCCTTGAACTTGGGCTGGTTCGACGCAGCGATCGTCATCGTTTCGCCGGTGCGCGGGTTGCGACCGGTCGATGCCTTACGCTTGCTGACCGCGAAGGTGCCGAAGCCAACGAGACGGACTTCGCCGCCCTTCTTCAGCGAACCCGTGATCGCTTCGAAAACCGCTTCAACGGCCTTGCTCGCGTCACCCTTGGTCAGGCCGCTCGAGTCAGCGACGGCGGCGATCAGGTCTTGTTTGTTCATGCCTAAGGAACCCCTGCGTATGGTTGGTTAAATGATTCATGGTCTTCGCCATGGCGCGTCACTAACGCCGTTTCGCCCTGCCTTGTCAAAGCAAAAAACGGCTAAAAACGCCCCAAAACGACGATTTTGCGACGAAAAGGCCGCTCGTTTCGACTCGATATGGCGGGGTCAGTGACGAATCGGCGTTTCGTGATCAGTACCCGGCGAAACGAGCGGCGACGCCGCCAGTTCGTCGGCCTCGGTCCATTCGATCGGCACGACAGGACTGACCAATGCGACAGCCAAGACTTCATCCACATGGCTAACCGGAATGATCTTCAGACCGGTTGTAATGTTCGCCGGAATCTCGACCAGATCCTTCTCATTCTCTTCGGGAATCAGAACCGTCGTGATCCCGCCGCGAAGCGCCGCGAGCAGCTTTTCCTTGAGCCCGCCGATCGCAAGCACGCGGCCGCGCAACGTGACTTCGCCGGTCATTGCGACATCGCGGCGCACGGCGATCCCGGTCAGCGTGGAAATCATCGCGGTGACCATCCCGACGCCTGCCGATGGACCATCCTTGGGCACGGCCCCTTCGGGCAAATGGATGTGGATGTCCTTGCGCGCGAACAGGCTCGGCTTGATACCATAAGCCGGGGCGCGTGCCTTCACGAACGACAGCGCGGCCTGCACCGATTCCGTCATCACTTCGCCGAGCTTGCCGGTGGTACGAACCTGGCCTTTGCCCGATGCCGTCACGGCCTCGATCGTCAGCAATTCGCCGCCGACCTCGGTCCATGCCAGACCCGTCACAGCGCCAACCTGATCCTCCAGGTCGCCCATGCCGTGGCGGAACTTGCGGACACCTGCAAACTCCGAAAGATTGTCCGGGGTCACGGTGACGCTTGTCGCCTTGCCTTCGAGAATGCGGCGCAGCGCCTTGCGCGCCAGACGCGCAATCTCGCGTTCGAGGGTACGAACACCGGCTTCGCGTGTGTAATAGCGGATAAGGTCGCGGAGCCCCTCGTCGGTCAATTCAAACTCGCCGGCCTTTAGACCATGCGCCTCGACCTGCTTCGCGATCAGGTGCAGCTTGGCGATCTCGACCTTCTCGTCCTCGGTGTAGCCTTCGAGCCGGATGATCTCCATGCGGTCGAGCAATGCCTGCGGCAAGTTGAGCGAGTTTGCAGTGGTGACGAACATGATGTCGGACAGATCGACATCGACCTCCAGATAATGATCCTGGAATTTGCCTTTCTGCTCAGGGTCCAGCACTTCGAGCAGCGCCGATGCCGGATCGCCGCGGAAATCCTGGCCGAGCTTGTCGATCTCGTCGAGCAGAAACAGCGGGTTCATGGTGCCGGCCTTTTTGAGGTTCGTCACGATCTTGCCCGGCAGCGAGCCG
>JAURVS010000159.1 GCA_030655355.1 Sphingopyxis sp. | reverse complement strand
ACACTCGATAAGTTCATCGAACATGCAGGGACGTGGCATCCGGCGCGCGAGGTCGTAACGGGCGGTGGGGTTGGCGTGCGCGCAACGCGGGTCGCCTATGGCGAATTGCGCGAGCGTGCCAACCGCCTTTCGGGCGCATTCATGGCGTTGGGGCTACGTCGTGGCAATCGGATCGCCTCGCTCGCGTGGAACAGCCAAGGTCATATGGAGTGCTGGTATGCCGCGTTCGGTATGGGCGTTAGCTGCCATACGCTGAATCCCCGGCTCAACGCGGTACAGATCGCGCAGATGGTCAACCAGGCCGACGATCGGCTGCTCGCGATCAGTCCGGATCTTGCAGAACTGGCCGAGCAGGTCGTTGCCCGTTGCCCTGCAATTGCCGCGGTGCTGGTACTCGATGAGCCCGGCGCGGCTGACCATCCGCTGCCGGCATGCGGCGAGATTCCGATCTGGACGACATCGCGGCTCCTTGCTGAACATGGTCAGGTCGTGACGTGGGGCGCCGCCGAAGAAGATGAAGCCGCGCTCTGTTTCACGTCAGGCACCACCGGGGCACCGAAGGGCGTGCCCTATTCACATCGCTGCAACTATCTTGTGACGCTGGCACTGCTCCAGCGGGACGTGCTGGGGATCGGCGCAGACGACGCGATCCTGGTCGCCGTGCCAATGTTTCACGCCAATGGTTGGGGGTTGCCACTTGCTGCGCCGGCAACGGGAGCAAAGCTCGTCTTTCCATGCCGGCACAATGATGGTGCGAGCCTAGCAGAGCTCATACGCGCGGAAGGCGTAACGCTTGCTGTCGGCGTACCAACCGTCTGGCTCGGTCTCATCGAACATCTCGAGGCAACGGACATGACGCTGCCATCGCTGCAACGCGTGATTTTGGGCGGATCGGGAGTGCCGCAGTCGCTGATCGACCGGATCGAGGCGCGGTTGGGCGTTGGTGTGCAGACCAGCTGGGGCATGACCGAATTGTCACCGCTCGGCACCGTCACGCCGCCCGGGGCGAAGGGACTCGCCTCGACCGCGGGACGACCCGCCATCGGGGTCGATCTGCGGATTGTCGATACATCGGGGGACCCGCTTGCGCTGCAGCGCAATACGGAGGGGCATCTTCAGGTTCGCGGCTCCAGCACGATTGATCGATATTTCGGCGAGTCGGAGGCAGCGACGCAGGACGGCTGGTTCGACACCGGCGATCTCGCCGTGATCGACGCGGCCGGCAATCTGTCGATCACGGGGCGAGCGAAGGACCTTATCAAATCGGGCGGGGAATGGATAAACCCTGGCGAGATCGAAGCGATCGTCGGCGGCTTGCTTGGCATTTCGCTGGTCGCCGTGATTGGCCGGGCACATCCCAAATGGAGCGAGCGGCCCGTCATCATACTGGAAACCAGTGGAGAGGCGGCAACCGATGCCGAAGTCCGCGATGCGCTGGAAGGGCGCGTGCCCCGCTGGTGGCTGCCGGACGAGATTATCCGCGTTGACAGCATGCCGCTCGCGATCACCGGGAAAATCGACAAGCAGCGACTGCGCCACCTCTACGCTTAATGATATAATCTTGATTTATTATTTAATGAAATTATTACGGAGTCGTGGGTCGAGCTGATCCGCACAAAAAGCATCGCCAGACGATGCAGATTTTTGGGAGGGTATGATGAAAGCATTTTGCTTCGTGTCTGTGTCGGCATTCGCTTTGCTCCATTCGGGCAGTGCGCTTGCGCAGAATACGACGGATCCGGCAACGGCCGCGCGGCCTGCCGAGGCACCGGCCGCGACCGACGAGATCGTCGTGACCGCGGAACGTCGCAGCACCAGCCTTCAACGGACGGGCGTGGCCGCTACCGTGTTGAGTGGGGACGATCTGGTCCGCAAGAGCATCAACACCGTCGAGCAGCTCCAGTTCGCGTC
>JAURVS010000153.1 GCA_030655355.1 Sphingopyxis sp. | reverse complement strand
TCAGCGAGAAATATCCGCACATAACTCTTCTCGAAAGGTAGACCCTCACCATTCGTATCAGCACAACCGAAAAGCCCGTCTCATTTGAATTATATTGACAGATTCGGAACATCTGAGAGTCGTCTTCTTACAGCCTAATGGGACACGGAGGACGAAATGCTGGTGGGATATGCGCGGGTCAGTTCGACCGGACAATCGCTCGACATCCAGAATGAGGCACTGGCGGAAGCTGGCTGCGAGAAGATCTTCGCAGAGAAGATGTCAGGGCGTTCGACCGTTGACCGTGCACAACTTGCCATGGCGATCGACTTTGTTCGAGAGGGCGACACGCTGATCGTCACAAGGCTGGATCGGTTGGCTCGGAGTGTCGGCGACCTTCATCAGATCATCGGCAAGCTCACCGACAAAGGAGCCGAGTTCCGATGTCTGCAACAGAGCGATGTCGTCACCAGCACCTCGACGGGGAAGCTGATGCTGTCGATCCTCGGCGCTGTCGCTGCTTTCGAAAACGACATCCGGCGTGAACGTCAGTTGGAAGGAATCGCTAAAGCGAAGGCAGAAGGACGCTATAAAGGACGCCCCGCCACCATCGATCCCAATGAGATCAAAGCACTGCATGAAAGGGGTCTAGGAGCCTCCCAGATCGCCCGTGAGATGAAGATCGGACGAGCGTCAGTCTATCGGGCTCTGGCAGCGTAGAGCCGCTGTCAGTGTGCCTGCCGCCCGTCATGGTTGTGATCAGGGGGCAACATCTGAGCATAGTTATTGGAGGGGATCGGGCAGACACGGCTTGAGTGGGAAGTCATCGACCAAACGAGGCGGCATAGAATGCGCCGCCAGATCCCCCATTGAAATTACGATGTGAAAGAGCGTCGTCGAATAATGACGCCGTCACCATAACATTGCCCCATGACCGCCCGCATTATTCTTCGTCGCTCCGGTGAGCGTGACGGTGATCATCACCAACGCCGTATCCGATCGTTGACGAAACAACGATCTGTGACACGGTCAGAAGATGATTTACGACGTGCACGAAATCCCCCGCGCAGAAGATGGAACATCATCCGCAATCATCGACGAACGAACCGCTTCGGCGTCCGCGCATGATCAAAATGATGCCATCATCATTGACCCGCATGCGGTCCCTTCGCCCGCTCCATTTACCGCCGAGCATAGCGGTCAGGAAGCGTCGCCGGTTCGGTTCCCGCTACCGGAATCGAATAGAGCCTCACGCAAATCCGCCAAAACCGAGAGCCGAAATCGGGAATCAAACCCAAAGTCCGCGCAATCTCCCGCTACCCGCTCCAAGTCCTCATATATTGACGTGCTTACTTGCGGGTCGCACTTTGGAGGCGATCGTTTTGCTGATAGACCGTCCATCGGTGCTGGTTGGCAGAGGAGTTGGCGTCATGGAATCGGACGAGGTAAGGATGGCGCGCCGCATGGTGCTCGC
>JAURVS010000255.1 GCA_030655355.1 Sphingopyxis sp. | reverse complement strand
AACGCCAGTCAGTTTCGATTAGCGATTGAATTTACCCCGCCAATAGAGAATAGCTCACTCATAATAATGCTTAGGGAGAGACTTGGATGACCAACGGCACCGCCCATTACACGCGCCCCGATGTGGCAGCTTTTCTGGCGTTTCTGAACGCGCAGGAAGGCCCGAAGATGGAAGACATGCCGGTCGAAGCTGGCCGCGAGATGATGCGCGTGATGGGCCAGATGGCCGACGTGTCGCGCGGCGAGATCGCCAAGGTCGAGGATCGCACCATCCCCGGCCCTGCGGGCGATATCCCGATCCGCATCTACGACAACCGCCCCGACCGCAAAGCGGGGCCGGTCATGGTTTTCTATCATGGCGGCGGCTGGGTGATCGGCGATCTGGCGACGCACGATCCCTATTGCGCCGAAGCCGCGCGCCAACTCGACATGCCGGTGGTCGCAGTCGACTATCGCCTCGCCCCCGAACATCCCTTTCCTGCCGCCCCGGAAGATTGCGAAGCCGCAACGCGCTGGGTCGCCGACAATCTCCCCTGCACCGGCCTCGTGCTGTCGGGCGACAGCGCCGGTGGCAATCTGACAATCGTTACCGCCTTGGCGCTGCGCGACGCACCCGCGGCAAAGCCCGTGATCGCGATCCACCCCATCTATCCCGCGGTGACGACGCATAATGACTGGCAAAGCTACCGCGATTTCGGCGAAGGCCATCTGCTGACCGAAGGCGGCATGACCTGGTTCGGCGATCATTATGCCGCCGACCCCACCGACCGCCGCGCGGCACCGATCGACTTTCCCGCCGAAGGTCTGCCGCCGACGCTGCTGATCACCGCCGGACTCGACCCGCTGCGCGATCAGGGGCGCGCTTACGCCGCCAAGCTGATCGCTGCGGGCGTGCCAACCACCTATCGCGAAGCGAAAGGCACGATCCACGGTTATATCTGTCTCGCGCAGGGCATCCCCAGCGCAAAGGAAGATATTCGTGGGGCATTGACTGTATTGAAGGCGATCGTCGCCGAGGCTAGTGGAGCCGCATGATTGACCATAATGCCCTTCCCTACCGTCCCTGCGCCGGAGTGATGCTCGCCAACCGAGACGGCCGCATCTTCGTCGGCCAGCGGCTCGATACGTCAAGCGAAGCCTGGCAGATGCCGCAGGGCGGCATCGATGACGGCGAAGACGCCGAGCAGGCGGCGATCCGCGAGCTTGGCGAGGAAACCGGCATTCACGGCGGACTCGTCGAAATCATCGCGCGCGGCCGCGAGGAATATTTCTATGACCTGCCCGACAACCTGATCGGCAAGATGTGGGGCGGAAAATATCGCGGCCAGCGCCAGCACTGGTTTTTGATGCGTTTCATGGGCGAAGACAGCGACGTCAACATCCATACCAAACATCAGGAATTTCGCGCCTGGAAGTGGGCCGAGCTGAGCGAGATCGAAAAGCTGATCGTCCCGTTCAAGCGCGTCCTCTATCGCGGGCTGGTCGAGGAATTCGGCCCGCTCGTCTGATCTTTGAGCGCGATCGCGCTGCGAAAGACATCGGCGAACATCTCTGCCGTCAAACGCCCGGTGTTCGTGTTGTAGCGCGAACAATGATAGCTATCGACCAGATGCCGCCCATCGGCCAGCTTGTGGACTGCACCATGGCCAAAGGGAAAGGCCGCGAGCCGGACACCCGCCGCCCGCAGCGCAGCATCATGCGCAATCCGGCCGAGCGCAATGATCACCCGGACTGTCGGCAGAGCCTTTAGCTGCGTTTCGAAAAA
>JAURVS010000152.1 GCA_030655355.1 Sphingopyxis sp. | reverse complement strand
CTGGAAGCCGCTCCAGTCGGCGTGGCGGCGCACATTAGCGCGCGTCGCATAGTCCATGCCAGCGCGTTTGAGCGCGCCATCGGAGAAGGGAAAGCCGCAGGGCTCTATGATATGCGCGGGCACGCCGAAGCAGGCGGCGGTGCGCAGCGTCGTGCCCACATTGCCTGCGATATCCGGCTGAAACAGGGCGATTTCCATGCGAAGCCCATAGCCGTGGTGGCTCGATGAATCGAGTGGCTTTGCTACGGAGAAGGCCAAGCGGAAATTGACTGTTGGCAAGCCCGGACAGTGCGGCTATCAGGCCCGCAATTCCCGGAGGGGCCGCCGGGTTGTGCCGTTTCGTGCGTGCGCAATAGGGCGGGTCATCCCTTTCGAGAACTTTTTCTAGTTCACCCATGCAAGGGCAGTCGAATGGCCAGTGAATCTGAACTCAACGCCGGCATCGAAGATGGCGTGCGGCGCCGGGATTTCATCAATATCGCGGCAGTGAGTTTCGCGGGCGTCGGTGCGGTGGCCGTGGTGCTGCCGCTGGTCAACCAGATGAACCCTTCGGCTGACGTCCTCGCGCTGTCGACCACCGAAATCGACATTTCGGCGATCCAGCCGGGGCAGGCGATCAAGACCAGTTGGCGCAAACAGCCGGTTTTCGTCCGCAATCTCGTCGCCAAGGAAATTTCGGAGGCCAAGGCCGTCCCGCTGAGCGATCTGCGCGACCCCGAAACGATCGACCAGCGCACCAAGCCCGGCAAAGAAAACTGGCTGATCACGCTCGGCGTTTGTACTCACCTCGGCTGCGTGCCGCTGGGTGCCGCCGAAGGCGAGAACAAGGGCGATTTTGGCGGATATTTCTGCCCGTGCCACGGCTCGCACTACGACACCGCAGCGCGCATCCGTAAGGGCCCGGCACCCAAGAATCTGGTTGTGCCGCCCTATGAATTCACCAGCGACACCGTCGTGACGATCGGCTGAGGAGCAAGATAAGATGAGCTTTCCCTGGGCCAAGAACTACGAGCCGCAGCTTCCGCTGATGAAGTGGGTGGACGAGCGACTGCCGTTGCCGCGCCTCGTTTATAATGCGATCGGCGCCGGCTATCCGGTTCCGCGCAACCTCAATTATTTCTGGAACTTCGGCGTCCTCGCCGGTGCCGCGCTGGCGATTCAGATCATCACCGGAATCGTGCTTGCGATGCATTATGCCGCGAACGCGGGCGTCGCGTTCAATTCGGTCGAGCACATCATGCGCGACGTGAATGCCGGCTGGTTCATCCGCTATGCGCATATGAACGGCGCGAGCATGTTCTTCATCGTCGTCTATCTCCACATCTTCCGCGGCCTTTTCTACGGTTCGTACAAGGCGCCGCGCGAAATGGTGTGGCTGCTTGGCGTCGTGATCTTCCTGCTGATGATGGCAACGGCCTTCATGGGCTATGTGCTTCCGTGGGGCCAGATGAGCTTCTGGGGCGCGCAGGTGATCACCGGCTTCTTCTCGGCGATCCCGCTCGTTGGCGAGCCGGTGCGCGAATGGTTGCTCGGCGGCTTCGTCCCTGACAATGCGACGCTGAACCGCTTCTTCTCGCTCCATTATCTGCTGCCCTTCGTGATCGC
>JAURVS010000254.1 GCA_030655355.1 Sphingopyxis sp. | reverse complement strand
ATCATTCCATATTTTCTACGTCGGGGGGGGATTTTTCCGACGCGATTTGCTCTAAATCAGAGGGACTCAACATCGGCTGAAATCCTCTGGTAAACAGGCTGTTCATAGTTTCGGGCAAGGCGTTCACATCGTCGGACAAGTCGAAAAAGCGAACGACTTTCGGTGCTTTTTGTTCCGCCGCGCGAGGTGTCCCGCCGAGAATATGGCTTAACGCTTTAAGAGTCGCCCGATGCGCCTGACGGTTCGCATTCTCGCGCAGCAAGCGTGCGGTCGTCGAAGACGCCTGGCGTGCGCTCGAAACGGCCATGATGATATCGAAGCCGGGCTTCGACAGTCGGGCCGCACCAGCGATGCGCGGAAGTTCGGATGGAACGAAGTTCATGAGACTCGTTTAACGCTGACCGCCTAAGGTCCAGTAAATGCCCATTTCATGGCTTGTTAGCGAAGCTTAACCCGCGTCAATAAATTGACGCGCAGCGCGGAAAAGCTGGCATTTTTGGCTTTGCATCCCTAGATGACGCGGCACATGGCAACACTGCTTTCTTCCCCCGCCGGGCTCGCCCAGGCCGACTTTCAGCTCGCGCAGCCGTTAAAAGACCGGCGAATCGTCGTCGCGATGTCGGGTGGAGTCGACTCGAGCGTCGTCGCGGCGCTCGCTGCGCGATCGGGCGCCGAGGTGATCGGCGTGACGTTGCAGCTCTATGATCATGGCGCCAAGGCAAAGCGCGTCGGGGCCTGCTGTGCGGGTCAGGATATCCGCGATGCGCGCGCGGTGGCCGACCGGCTGGGCTTTGCGCATCATGTCTATGATCATGAAAGCCGCTTTCGCGACACGGTGATCGATCAGTTCGCCGACGAATATCTGATGGGGCGGACGCCGATCCCGTGCGTGCGTTGCAATATGGGGGTGAAGTTCACCGACCTGTTCACGCTCGCCAAGGAATTGGGCGCCGATTGCCTTGCGACCGGTCATTATGTCCGTCGGGTTATGGGGCCGCAGGGCGCCGAGTTGCACCGCGCAGTCGACCCAGCGCGCGACCAGAGCTATTTCCTGTTTGCGACGACGCAGGATCAGCTCGACTTTCTGCGCTTCCCGCTCGGCGGGCTGGAAAAAAGCGTCGTCCGCGAAATAGCCCGCGATCTCGGCCTGGGCGTTGCAGGCAAGCCCGACAGCCAGGACATCTGCTTTGTTCCCGATGGCGACTATGCGACGCTCGTGCGCAAATTGCGTCCCGAAGCCGACGATCAGGGCGAGATCGTCCATGTCGACGGAACCGTGCTCGGCACGCACAAGGGACTGATCCACTACACCGTCGGTCAGCGCCGCGGGATCGAGATCGGCGGACAAGCCGAGCCGCTCTATGTCGTGCGCCTGGACGCAGCGACGAAAGCCGTTGTCGTTGGGCCGCGGCGCGCGCTGGCAGTTGCGGCGGCGCGGCTGGGCGAAGCGAACTGGCTGGCTGCAGTCGACGGACGCGAGGTGCTGGCCAAGGTGCGCAGCATGGCGCGGCCGGTGGCGGCGCGTGTCGCGGGAGAACGCCTGATCTTTGCTGCGCCCGAATATGGCGTCGCGCCCGGGCAGGCGGCGGTACTCTATGATGCGGCCGACGCGAGCCGCGTTCTGGGCGGCGGCTGGATCGAGGAAAGCTTCGCCGCAGAATAGATTGAAGTTTTCGTCCCGATGCCGCAGCCTGTGCGGCAAGGGAGACAAGCAATGATCAACTGGGTTTGGCGCGGCGCGGTGCTTTTGTGGGCCGCCTTTTTCACCATTTTGGGCGTGCAGGGCGTGCTCGATCCCGCAACCTTTACCGAGACCTTTGGCATCGGTGTCGATGGCGCCGCCGCGAATACAGTACGCGCCGACCTCTCAGCCTTCTTTCTTGTCGCCGCAGGTGGCGCAGCGATCGGCGCGTTGGTGCCGGGATGGACGCGCGCCTTGCTGGTTCCCGCAGCGCTATATGGCACCGCATTGACGGGTCGCCTGATCGGCGCAGCAATGGGGGACCTGGTGAACGGGGCGATCGTGCAGGCGATGATCATCGAGGCGCTGACCGTTGCGTTGATGGTCGCGAGCTGGTGGGCCTTGTCGCGTCCGGCGGCGGTCGAACCGGTTGCCAGCGAGATGGTGCATTAATCAAAGAGACGCCGGCTTTCAGACCCGCCTTCATTTTCGACGGCAAAAGAAGATGGGTCGCGGGTCGAGCCCGGAATGACGCGAGGGGGCTCCTGTGCTTCACCAACTATATGAAACGGGCGCTGCGCCGCGGCGATACTTGTCATTTTAACTTTTATGTGAGCTATTAGCCGTCGGGTCGACGTTTCCTTTTGTGGTGGAGGGGGGATTATGGCATCCGATGAAAACAAGCGGGCAAGCGCGGACCGACGTGCGACCGACCGGCGTGTTGCAGACAATCCAGATTATAAGGGAACGGATCGCCGGAAGGGCGATCGGCGGGCAGGTACCGATCGGCGGACGCCCGACTGAGTACGGCCTTCCTTGCCGACAGGAGACAGGTTTTGGTTGAACCGCGCGTGCCGCGCCTGAGCGTCGATATTGTGTCCGATGTCATGTGCCCCTGGTGCATCATCGGCTGGCTGAAGTTTCAGCACGTCATGACGCATTTCGAAGGGCGGCTGGATTTTCGGGTTCAGTGGCATCCGTTCGAGCTGAATCCCGACATGCCCGCCGAAGGCGAGGATGCCGCCGCGCATGTGATGCGGAAATATGGCGTCAGCGCGGAACACGGCCGCGCGAACAGCGGGAAGATGGCGGGTGTCGCGGCCGACCTTGGTTTTACGTTCAACCGCGGACCCGGTTTCCGTATGCGTAACAGCTTCGACGCGCACCGCCTGCTGACCTGGGCGGGTGCGCTGGAAGAGACCGAACAGGCTGAAGCAACGGGGGTGCAGACGGCGCTCAAGCTCGCGTTATTTGCCGCGCATTTCACTGACAATCGCGATGTCAGCAACCATGACGTCCTTGCCGATGTCGCGGCGTCGGTGGGGCTGGACCGTAATCGCGCCACGTCGATCCTCGCATCGGGCGAGTTTGGCGAGATGGTGCGCACCGAGGAGGCTTATTGGGCCGACCAGAATATTACTGGCGTTCCCGCTTTCATTCTCGGTGGCCGGATGCTGATTCCCGGCGCGCAGGATCCCGACGTCTTCATTCGCGTCATCGAGAATAAGGTCCTCGCCGCCGCAGCGTGAGGAACCGCCCGCCGCGGCGGCGCGTATTCGGTCATCCTCTTTCAAGGAGCCGATCATGGCCGACGATCCTCGCAAACCCGACGCAGAAGCCCCCGAAGCGCACAACCGCGAGCAGGATGATGAAGACGCGCAGGCGCAGAGTGTCGCCGAAGCAGCGCGTCATGCGCGGTTGCAGGAAGACAGCGACAAGGCGCCGGGCGGCGACGAGACCGAGGATGCGCAGGATCTGGTCGATCATATGCGCCAGATGGAACGGTCGGGCGTCATCGACATGGACGCCTATCGCGGCGAGCGCAGCGATGATGACGAGGATGGCGAGCTTGGCCCCGGTGGGATCGAAGACGACGAACCGCGCGGCGCGCCTTGATCGGTAATTTCGACCGCTACTGTTGAGGCGGCCTCCGCATCCTCGTCAGCGATCGGCGGGGTCGTCTCGGCCCCGGTTTCGTCGTCCACGGCTTCGCTGTCGACAGGCGGCAATTCCTCGCGCAGTGGCGCAGTTGGGCCGGCAAGCTGGCGGTCGATATCGGCAGCGATCAATTGCGCAACCGGATCGTCGCCGAGTTCGCCAAGTTCGCTGCGCCGGGCCGCGAGCACCGACGAACGTTCTTCCTCAGGTAGCTTCGCAACCTGAATGTAAAAGCGCACGGCCTGTAGCCATGGCGCATCGTCGGTCAGCACATCCTCGGCCCAGCGGCTGAACGGGCCGCCCGACTCCCGCCAACGACCATCCTGCCTATCGAGGAAGAAGAGCACGCGCGATCCCCGCGGGAAAGTGTAGCGGACGCATGCTCCAGCGAGGCTTTGCGGATGCGCGTCCTTCAACTCATAAGGATTGCTGAGCTGCATTTCGGCGGCGGGCGCGATCGTTGCGGGCAGGGCGATCGGGCCGGTGGGCATAGCGCCCTTCAGCGCCGCGACGGGTTCGACCGATATCATTTGTTCGTCGCTACTGTCGGGGGCGAAATTGCCGTCGGTAACGGTGCCGAGCAGGATGAGGTCGGCGCGCTCGACGAGTTCGAGATTGGTCGGCACGCGGTAACCCGGTGCAACCGAGCAGGCGATGGCGGGGAGCGGCGCGGCGAGAAGCGCGGCGACAGCAAGCTGGGTCAGAAAGCGCATGTCCGGAGGGTAGCGATCCGACGAGCAATTGGAAAGCGGCGCGGCTTTCGGGCACTCTGTCTTAGTATAGGGAGCCGACTCGCTTTCTGTGCGTATGATGCAATGGCAAACGCTCTCACCCCGGAGCGGCAAGGAGAAATAAGATGGCTGAACATGACCATAGCGCGATCAAGGAAGGTTTGACCGTAGTCGGCGCCGACGGCGTCCACATTGGCACCGTCGATCATCTCGATGGCGAACGTATCAAGCTGACCCGCGCCGACAGCGGCGATGGCAAGCATCATTATCTGCCCGCCGGTCTTGTCGCCGCCGTCGAAGGCGACACGGTGCGCCTGTCGGCCAATGCCGCCAACGCGGTCGACCTGTTCGAAGAGTCCGAATAGTCTGTAAGAAATAACAGAGAGCCGGCTGCGCAATCGGGCGCATCGGCACTGAAACTGGCCCGTCCCCGCCCCCCGGGGCGGGCCATTTTCATAGGTAAATTTCAACATCTTGCGATTAGGGCTCCGGCCGATGGCGCAGGATGAGCGGAAATCGATGGCGGGCTCGCGCCGTACAAGCCTGTGGCGGATCGCCGCGGCGATGCTGGTTTTCAGCGTCGGCTATGCAACCGCGAACCGGTTCCAGCTGATCCATGGCGTCGCCTATCGCTTTGCTGCGGGTGACAGCGGCGGCGCGATTGTCGCGCTTGGCTTTATGGCCTTTCAGGCGGCGATCTTTATGGCCGCGCTGTTTCTGTTTCCGCGGCGATGGGCTGGCGCGCTGCTGACGCTTGCGGGCGTCTCCATCCTGATCAACATTGGTTATACGCAGATCGTCGCCGAGCTGATCGACGGCGGTTCGCTGGCGTGGATGCTCGCCGAAGTGCGGCAGGCGGGCAATGCGGCGGGCGAGTTCGGCGGTACGTTCCTTTGGGTCGCGGCGCAGGTCGTTGTCGCAGTGCTGCTGTTCGTCCTTGCCCGGACGATGGCGCGGCGCGCGGTGCCGA
>JAURVS010000126.1 GCA_030655355.1 Sphingopyxis sp. | reverse complement strand
GAGCACAACTCGTCCCCCCTGCATGACGAGCAGGCGCGACATCGCGCCGAGAAACTGCAACTTGTGCGTGACGATGACGATCGATGTCGACGGTTCGCTCGCTTTCGTCAGAAATTCGAGCACGCGCGCCTCATTTTCCTGGTCGAGGTTCGACGTCGGTTCGTCGAGTAGCAGAAAACGCGGCCGCAGCAGGAATACGCGAGCCAAACCCACCATCGTTCGCTGGCCCCCCGACAATCCGCCGCCGCCTTCAAAAATCGGAAGATCGAGACCTTTGGGATGCATACGCACCAGGTCGTCGAGCCCGGTCCGCGAGGCGGCCTCCATCAGCTGATCATCTGAAACCGTCGGCAGACCCATCGTCAGATTGTCGCGCAACGTCCCCGACACCAGCCGGTAATCCTGCGGAAAATAGCAAATCTCGCGCCGGAGGCTATCTTCGGCGATCTGGTCGAGCGCGACGCCGCCAAGAAGCACATGCCCTTTTTGCGGAGGGACCAACCCCGCCAGCAGTCGCAGCAGGGTCGATTTACCGGCGCCAACCGATCCGATAATTCCGATGCGTTCGCCCGACCCGATTTCCAGTTTAGGGACCGCCAAGCCGAAGCGCGATTCCCCATGGGCAAATGCGATATTCTCGACCTTCAAGGTCGATCCGAGCGTGTCCGGCCGGATTTTCTGCATGTCGAGCGGCTGATCGCTCGGCATCGCCAGCAGTTGATCGAGCGCGCGAAGCGATGCGCGGGCATAGCCCCATTGGACGACAAACCCCGGCAGCGAGGCAACGAGCGGGCCGTTTATCCGGCCGCTGATGATCGTGCAGGCAATTAACCCGCCCATCGTCATGTCGCCCTGGTTGACGCGGTAAGCGCCCCACACGACGATGCCGACATAAGCGATCTGCTGAAGAAACGAGAAAGTCTGGCTGGCGAACACTGACCATCGCTGAACTTTCACATCATGACTGTTCACCGCATCGATCAGATTGTTCCACGCGGCGAGCATATGCCAGCCGCCCCGGTTGGCCTTGATCGTTTCCGACGCATCGAGCGCCTCGACCAAAAGGCCGTTCTTGCGATTGCCCGTCACCTGCGTTCGGTCGGCATGCTCGCGGATCCCCTTTGAAAACAGGACCGCAAGCAGAAGCGAGAGCGCGAAGATAGCCAGCGGCACGACGACGACCACGCCGCCGATCACCCCCATCACGACGAGGAAAAGCAGCGCGAACGGCAAATCCGCCATCACGAAGATCGAGGCCGAGGAGAAGATCTGGCGCACCTGCTCGAGCCCGCGCAGCTGCGCGGCCATCGTCCCAATCCCCGGCGGCCGCGCGTCGAGGCGGACCGCCTGCATGCGATCGAAGAAATATTCGGAGACTTCGGCATCGATCGCCATCGCTTCACGCCCGACCATCAAGGCGCGGATGACGCGCATCATGAAGTCGATGAGCAGCGCAAAGCCGATCCCCGCCGTCAGCACCCAGAGCGTCGCAAAGCCGCCACGCGGAATGACGCGGTCATAGACTTGCATTGAATAGAGCGAGGTCGCGAGTGCGAGCGCGTTGACGACGACGGTCGCGACAACGGTCTCGAACAAAATATGCTTTCGGCGCATGATAGCCGACCAGAATATGCTTCGCGCCCGCACGAAGCTTTGCCGTTCAGCCATAGCCGGGAAGCGCATCTCGACCAGAAGGCTGTTCCGGTCCCAAACAACTTCTTCGATTCCGCCCATCGCAAGCGCGCGGATCGTCGTTCGCGTTTCCCATTGCTCGGCCAGCGCCCAGCCCGACGGCGTTAGGATGAGCATAGGGAAGGCATTGGCGCGCGGCCTTGCCACGACCCGCTGCGGCTCCGGCCAGTCCAATGCCGAAGCGAGCCTGGAAGATGCTTCGCGATCATCGAGCTCCAGATCATCGGGTGCCCCCGCCGCCCAGTCCGGCGCCAGGGTAACGCCGCGCCTCCGCGCCAGGGCCTCGACAAGTTCCAGAAACGGCTGACTCATTGGCTGTCCGCCTGTTCGGCCGGTTGCCACTGCCCCGTCCGCATCATGAGCCGGCTTAAATAAACGA
>JAURVS010000119.1 GCA_030655355.1 Sphingopyxis sp. | reverse complement strand
GCAAACAGCGCTTGACCTCCACCGGCCCATCGGCTTGACCGACTGCGCCGTGCGGACGTGGCGAAATCGGTAGACGCAGCAGACTTAAAATCTGCCATCCTCTGGGTATGCGGGTTCAAGTCCCGCCGTCCGCACCAGCTTGTCACCAGCGCCAGAAACGAGATGCCGTGAAGAACGCGTCGTCGTCCCCATCCCCACTTCCGGTTTCGCGCCGCATCTCTATGATGCCTTTCGATGCCGCGCAAAACTGACCTGCCGAAGTTCGGAACCAAAAGCCGCCTGCCCAAAATCGCCGTCAGCTAGGCGATCCTGTCGCTCGCCAGTTGCGGGCTGTTCGGCGAACGCGGTCCGGTAAAGATCGCCGCAATCGGTCCGATCAACCCCGCCGCCAGCCCCCTCAACGGCGAATTGTCGCCCGCCAACGCCGCTTTGCTAGACGCGACGTCGCAAGGGCTTGTCAGCTATGACGGCGAAGGACAGATCGATACCGGCCTCGCCGACCGCTGGACGGTCACCACCGACGGACGCAGCTATATTTTCCGCCTTCGCGAAGCCAAATGGACCAACGGCCGCAAGGTCACCGCAGAAGATGTTGCGGCCATTCTGCGCACCTATCTGGCGCCGTCCAGCCGTCACATGCTGAGAGCTGACTTTCCCGAGATCGAATCCATCAAGGCGATGACAGACACGGTGATCGAGATCCGCCTTGGCGTTCCGCAGCCCGCGATCCTCGAACTGCTCGCGCAGCCGTCAATGGCGATCGTCAGCAAGGGCATGGGTTGGGGACCGATGCGCGGACGCAAGATCGGCCGCGCGGTGCTGCTGTCGCCGGTCCCCGATCCGCTTGCCGAAGACCCGGAGGCGGCCGAGGCCGCGGCAAACGATCCCGCAGCGTCGATCGAGTTGATCGCCACCTCGCCCGAGGGCGCGCTCGCGCGGTTCAAAAATGGCTATGCCGACGGCGTTATCGGCGGGCGTTTTTCGACGCTCCCCTATTTCGCCGCATCGAACATCGGCCGATCGCGCCTGATCGTCGATCCGGTGCCCGGCCTGTTCGGCCTGTCCTTCGTTCGCGCCGAAGGCTTTCTCGCCACCGACACCCACCGCGACGCGCTCGTCCGTGCGGTTCGGCGCGAGCGACTGATCGAGGCGTTCGGGCTCACCGAATGGCAACCGCAGGTCACGCTGCGCCCGGCGCTCTATGCGCGCGATGGCGGCCCCGCCCCGCTCGTCCCGGCTTGGGCGGAATATGACGAGGTATCACGTCTGACGCAGGCAAGGCGCGTCGTCGAGGCCTGGCGCGCAGCGGGGAACGAGATCGAGCCGCTCCGCATCGCCGTCCCCGATTCACCCGGCGGGCGCATCCTGTTCGCTTATATTGCGGCCGATTTCGCTGCGGTCGGCGTGCCCAGTCGCCGCGTCAATATGGCCGCAGCCGCCGACCTCCGCCTCATCGACGAAGTCGCACCCAATGACGATGCGCTCTGGGCGCTTCGCCGCCTGTCGTGCCGCCGCGACACACTGTGCAACCGCGATGTGCAGGAATTGATCGATCAGGCGGTGCGCAACATCGATGTCGGTCAGCGCGCGCAGCAGGTGAGCGAAGCCGAAGGCGTTCTCAGCAGCTACGCCCCCTTCATTCCGCTTGCGACGCCGCTGCGCTGGTCGGTCGCGTCGCAGCGGCTGACAGGACTGCGCGCCAACGGCCGGGCGCAACACCCATTGAATCATTTGATCGCCTTACCTAACTAATACAGTGGCGCTTCACCTTCGAGCGCTTTTGAAAGGACCCCTATGGCCCCTTCGCCCCCCAATGCCGACGCGCTGTTCGAAGCGCTGGTTTCCAATCGCAACGATCCGGCAGCGCTGCGCAAGCGCGTCGAGACGCTGGAAATCCTGCTCGAACGCAGCTTCATCATCCCTGGTATCAACCGCCCGGTTGGCCTCGATGCGATCGTCGGGCTGGTCCCTGTCGTAGGCGACTTGATCGCCGCGACGATGGGCGCCTATCTGATTTGGGAAGCGCGCAATCTGGGTATGCCGAAATGGAAGATCTGGCGCATGGTCGGTAATCTCGGCGTCGACACCGCACTCGGCGCCGTGCCGCTCGTCGGCGACGCGTTCGACTTTTTCTTCCGGTCGAACACGCGCAATCTCAAGATCATCAAGAAGCATCTCGACAAGCATCACCCGGGCACGATCATCATCGATCAGTAAACTTCTCGTCATTGCGAGGAGCGAAGCGACGCGGCAATCTCCAGCTTTCGCCCATGACTGGAACCGTTGGATTGGGATTGCTGCGCTTCGCTCGCAATGACGGCTGAAGGTCCGCAAGCCCTCCCCTCAGCTGTCCAATGCTGCTAACACAGCAGGATCATATCCCAAGGGAGAGTTTTGAATGATCCGCGCCAGCATTGCCGCGCTTGCCCTCAGCTGTTCGTTCGCCGCGGTCACCGCCGCTGCGCAGGACGCGAAAGACCCCTATCTCTGGCTTGAGGATATCGAGGGCAAGAAAGCGCTCGACTGGGTCAAGAAAGAGAATGCCGCGACCGACAAGTTGATTGTCGGCCGCGCGGGCTTCGAAGCCGACCGCAAGCGCGCGCGCGAAATTCTCGACGATGACCGCCAGATCGCCGAACCCGGCGAAGTCATGGGCGACACCATCACCAATTTCTGGCGCGACGCCGCCAATCCGCGCGGATTGTGGCGGCAAAGTCCGCTCGATGCCTATCTGGCGGGCAAGCCCGCCTGGACGACGCTGATCGACGTCGACGCGCTCGGCAAAGCCGAGAAACAAAGCTGGGTCTGGCACGGAGCCGACTGCCTCGCCCCTGATTACAAGCGCTGCCTCGTTTCGCTCAGCCCCGGCGGCACCGATGCCGACATCGTCCGCGAATGGGACCGCACGACCAAAAGCTTCGTCGACGGCGGCTTCACGCTCCCGCAGGCGAAGAGCAGCGTGACGTGGGAGAATGGCGACACGTTGCTCGTCGCGACCGATTATGGCGCGGGCAGCATGACCGCGTCGGGCTATCCGCGCATCGTCAAGCGCTGGAAGCGTGGCACGCCTTTGTCGGCGGCCGAGATTGTCGCCGAGGGCGAAGTCGAAGATGTCGGCATGAACGTTTTCGCTTTCACCGACGGCGACAAGCGCTGGCCGATGATCAGCCGCGGCAAGACCTTCTACACCGCCGACACCAAGCTCCCGAACATCGACGGGTCGCGCTATATCTCGTCGATCATCCCGGACAGCGCGAGCGTTCGCGACGTCATCGACGGACAGCTCATCATCTTCCTCAATAAGGATTGGGCCAACATCGCCGCAGGCTCGCTCGTCTCGCTATCGCTTGAGGATATGTCGGCGGACCGGCAGGTGAAAATCATCACCGCGATGACGCCGACAAAGGCGCAGGCGATCGAGAATGTCTCGGCGACCGACAATATCCTGTGGGTGAAGGCGCTCGACGATGTCGAAGGCAAGCTGTTCGCGCTCCACCGCGATCGCGCGACCGGCGAATGGAGCCAGAAGGACGTTCCGCTCGCTGCCAATGCCACGGTGCAGATCGCCGGGACGGTCGGCAAGCGCGACATCGTCCTTGCGACTGCCGAGACGATGCTGATGCCCCCGACGCTCTACGCGGTGTCCGAAGGCAAGGCGCCGCAAGCAGTGCAAAGCCTGCCCGCGACCTTCGACGCCGGCAACATGACCGTCGAAAAGCGCTTCGCGACGTCGAAGGACGGCACGAAAATCCCCTATTTCCTCGCGCGCAAGAAGGGCGCGACCGGCCCGGTCCCCGCGCTCGTCCATGCCTATGGCGGTTTCCGCGCCGCACAGACGCCGAGCTATCTCACCGGCCAGCCCTATCGCGCGGGTCCGCTCGGCCTGTTCTGGGTCGAGGATGGCAATGCCTATGTCCTCGCGAATATCCGCGGCGGCGGCGAATATGGTCCTGCCTGGCACGAAGCGGCGTTGCGCGAAAAACGCCAGAACAGCTTCGACGATCTCCACGCGGTCGCCGAGGATCTCGTCAGCGCCGGGATCAGTGCGAAGGGCAAGATCGCGATTTCAGGTCGCTCGAACGGCGGCGTGCTCGTCGGCGCAGCGATGACGCAGCGCCCCGATCTTTATGGCGCGGTGATCTCGGGTTCGCCGATCAAGGACATGCGCCGCTATAACAAGATGCTCGCAGGGGCATCATGGGTCGCCGAATATGGCGATCCCGACGTTCCGGGCGACTGGGAATTTCTGTCGAAATATTCGCCCTATCAGGCGGTCCGCAAGGGCGTAACCTATCCGCCGATCTTCCTGTACCTGTCGACCAAGGATGACCGCGTTCACCCCGGCCACGCGCGCAAATATGCCGCGCGGCTGAAGGAATATGGCAACAGCGTCTATTATCACGAATATCTGGAGGGCGGCCATTCGGTCGGCGCCGACCATGCCGAGGATGCGGTGCGCGCGGCGATGCTGCACGCCTTCCTGCTGCGCGAACTGGTGGAGAAGAAATAGCCGGACGCGGCGGGTTCAGCGAACCTGCCGTTTCTCCAGCTTTCGCGCCAGCGTGCGGCGGTGCATCCCCAGACGGCGCGCGGTCTCCGATATGTTGAAATCGGTTTCGACCAATGTCTGGTGAATATGCTCCCACTCGACGGTCTTGATCGACGATTGGCGGTCGCCGACGGGCGTGTCGGCGTTGCCTTCCGACCGCGCGAACGCGGCCTCGATATCGTCAGTGTTCGACGGCTTGGCGAGATAGTAGGATGCGCCAAGCTTGATCGCCTCGACCGCAGTCGCGATGCTCGCAAATCCGGTGAGAACAACGATCCGCATTGCCGCATCGGCCGCGCGCAAGGTCTGGACGCACGCCAAGCCTGACGCGCCGCCCAGTTTCAGATCGACGACGGCATATCCCGGGCACCAGTCCTTCAACAGCACATCCAGCGCGTCGGGACTGTGCGCGACACGGACATCATAGCCGCGCCGCTCGAACGAGCGCTTCAATGTCCGCGCAAAGGCTTCGTCGTCCTCGATGATCACCAATTGCCGCTGTTCGCTCATGCCGCGTCTCCCTCGGCGCGCGCGAGCGCCGAAATGGGCAGGAAAATTCGCACCAAGGCGCCGCCTGCATCGCGGTTCGACACACTGGCCCCGCCGCCGAGCTTGCGCAGCACGTTCACGAGCAGGAACAGCCCCAGCCCACCGCCAGGGCGCCCCTTGGTCGACCGATAGGGCTGGCCGAAACCTTCGAGCATCTCCGCGCTGAAGCCCGGGCCGCTGTCGGCGATTTCGATCACCAGCATATCGCCGTCGCGCGACGTTGTGATGCTCGTCCAGTCTGGCGATACTTCGGCTGCATTGTCGAGGACATTGCCGATCACCTGTCGCAGCGCCGGATCGGACACGATCGCGACATCGGTGCCGAACCGATCGTTGAATTCGACCGTGCCGGGGCGTCGAACCGCGCGCGTGTGCGCGACGATCTCGTTGAAAGAGGCGCGCATCGTCGTGAGCTGCGGCGCCTCGCCGCGTGCCTCGCCCGCCGACATCAAAATCCCGCTGACGATCGCCTTGCAACGCTGAACCGCGACATCCATGTCGGCCAGATCCTCTTGGACTTCGCGATCCTTGGCGAGCCGCGGCGCCGCCTTCCAGTCGCCGATCAGCACCGACAGGATTGACAGCGGCGTGCCCAGTTCGTGCGCCGCACCCGATGCGAGCAGGCCCATTCGCACAATATGATCCTCCTCGGCCGCGCGCTGGCGGCTCGACGCGAGCGCGGCATCGCGGTCGCGCAGGTTGCGGCTGATCCGCGTGACAAAGGCCACGAGCAGCACCGCGATCAACACGAAGCAGACGAGACTGCCCGCCAGATAGAGCCCCATCGGGTCGCTGGCATAGGGTGCGGGCAGCACCAGCGGGGTGGGATTGATGCGTAAGGCGGCGATCGCCACCAATGTCGCCGCGACGATCATCCACGACGAACGCGGCGTCAGCAGGATCGCGCCGATCACGACTTGCAACAGGAAGAGCGAAGCGAAGGGATTGGCGAGCCCGCCGCTGTGGTGAAGCTGCCACGCCAGCGCCGCGACGTCGAACAGCAGCGCCGCGGTAAGCTCGATATTGGTGACCGCGCGGCCGCGCTGGAGCAGCAGCAGGCTGGCGATGTTGATCGCCACGAGCATAGCGACTGCGCCGAGCAACGGCGGCAGTGGCGGGCGGATGTCCATCGCCATGCTCACGGCAAAGATCGTCAGCAGCTGCCCGCCGACCGCGAGCCAGCGCAGCTGGATCAGCAGCGTCATGTTGCGGCGTCCGGCGTCGGCCTCCGGAACGGCTATCGGGGGAAGATCGGCCTGGCTCATTCGTCCGCCATATTGGACCGGTCGGGCGCAACTTGCCACAGCCGCCACGCGAAAAACAACGCGAGCACCGCGAGCGCGAACCAGGTCAGTGCATAGACGAGATGATTGTCGGCAAAGCGGATGACGGTCAGCCC
>JAURVS010000253.1 GCA_030655355.1 Sphingopyxis sp. | reverse complement strand
TCTTGTTCTGCGCGGCCTGGATCTTCTTCATCTTCGCCGTGTGCTCGGCGTCGGTGCGCGCTTTCATCAGAAGCTCACGCGAACGCCGCCATAGGCGGCGCGGCCATAGACGCCATAGCCAGAGGCGGTCGCATAATCGGCGTCGAACAGATTATCGAGGCGGCCGTATACCTCGAAATTCCGGCCAACGGGCAACGACGCGCGGATGCCTGCAAGCGCATAGCCATCGAGCCGCACAGTGTTTGCCGCATCGTCGAAACTGTCGCCGACCATGGTCAGCGTCGCGCCGGTCGACAGGCCGAACGACCAGTCATAGTCAGCCGACAGGCTGACCGCATGCTCCGCCCGGCGTGGGAGGCGGTTGCCGTGGAACGCCGGGCGTCCCGACCGGTCGCGGGCCCCGATATAGCTATACGACGCGGTGACGTTCAGCGCGTCGACCGGCCGCAGCGCGAGCGTCGCTTCGACGCCCTTGGCGCGCGTGCGATCGATATTGCCATAGGTGAAGGTGGCGTTGTCATAGTTGATCTGGTTGGTCGTGTTGCGCAGAAAGGCGGTAAGCGAAATCAGCGCGCGCCCCTCGGCAAGGCTCTGATCGATCCCGAAATCATAGCTTTTCGACCGTTCGGGGCGCAGCGCACTGTTGCCGCTGAAGCTGTCGTAGAGCTGATAAAGCGACGGCGCCTTGAAGCCTTCGCCGTAGCTCAGCCGGAAACTCGTCGCGCCGTCGTTGGGCGAATAATTCGCATTGGCGCCCAGCGTCGTCGCGCCCCCGAACTGGCTATGGTCGTCGTGGCGGATGCCGCCCGTTACCGACAGACCCGCGAAGGGCTGGACGATACCCAGCGCATAGACGCTGTCGATGTTGGCGCGCTGGCTGTCGGTCGATCCGAAGCCCAAGAAATCGTAATCCGGGCGCTCATGCTCATATCCGACGATCAGCTTGGCCTGATCCACCGGCGTCACGACGCCCTGATATTCGAAGCGGAGGTTGGTACCCGAATAGCCGTAATCGGGGGCAGTCCCGCGGACGAAATAATAATCGCGGTCGTTGCGCAGCCAGGTCACTGCCGCGCGGCTGGTGAAGCGGCCGTCGAACAGACCGAGGTTCAGCCCTGCATAGCCGACATATTGGTCGAGCTTCGCGACATCGGGGCTGTCGGCGGGGGTCCCGAAGAAGCTGTCATAATCGAGGTCGGATTTGATATAATAGCCGCGCAGGTCAAGGCTCAGCGCGCCGCTGAACGCGATCTTCAACCGCGCATTTCCGGCAAAATTCTTGTATCTGTCCTTTTCGGTGCCAACCGCCGCCGACGAGATGCCGTCGGTGCGAAAATAGGCGCCGCCAATTCCGCCCGAAATCGCTCCGGCGGTGCCCGACACATCGGCTTTGGCGTTAAGCGTGTCGCTATACCCATATTCAGCCGACGCGCCTGCAGCAAAGCCATCCGCCGGGGTCGCGGTCATCAGGCTGATGACGCCGCCGATCGCCTGGCTGCCATGGACCACAGAGTTCGAACCGCGCAGCACTTCGATCCGGCTGATATTGCCGGTTAGCAGGTGGCCGAAATCATAGGCGTCGCCGATGCCGCTCGGATCATTCACTTTCACGCCATCGATCAGGACCAAAGTCTGCGTCGTTTCGGCGCCGCGCAGCGATATGCCGGCGACCGACCCGGTGCCGCCGGTGCGGCTGAATCGCACGCCGGGCACCGTTGCGAGCAGGTCGACCACATCGACCGTCTGGCGCTTTTCGATCGTGGCGGCGTCGATAATCGTAATCGCCTGACCAACCTCGTCGCGCGGTTGCTCGATGCCCGACGCGGTCACGACAATCTCGTTGCCGGGGCGCTCGCTATCGGCGGTTTCGGCAAGCGCGGGCGTCGCCGCCGTCAAAGCCAAAAGGGAAATGGTCGTGAATTTCAACATGGGAAGCCCCCCGACGCCGACAACGAAGGCGGAGCCTGCCGATGCGCGGCGCGCGATCGACCGGCGCTGGCGTCGCAAGTGGCGTAATGCCTGCGGCCCCGGCACCGAAGCGGCTCCAGCCGCTTAGTCGTCGCTCGACGGAAACCTCCGTGCCGCGGCCTTTCCCTGGGCCTTGGCATTGAGCGACCCACGCCGGCAGGTCTCCTGGCTCACGGGTCAGGGCTTGATGCGCGCCTTCCCAGGTTGACCCCAGTGGCTGCCCGGACCGAAATCCGGAAGGTGCATCGCGCTCGCCGCTTACAGTTGCAGGGACAGCCTCGGCTTCGGGGGTTCAGGACGAACCCCGTTACCGCGTTCCCATTTTAAGCCCTTTCGGGCACCGGTGCGATCATGCGCAGGGCAAGCCCCGCACGCGCCGCCCATAGCGCAGCCGCGCTTTTTCGCAATGCCTATTGCCGCTCGACGATCATTGCGGCGCCGACGCCCATCGCGCCTGTCAGCACGACCAGCCCGTATCGGCCTCCGCACGCGTCGAGCGCATCGAGCAGCGTCGAGGTGAGGATTGCGCCGCTCGCACCCATCGGATGTCCCTTCGCTAGATGCCCGCCGCTCACATTGACGCGCGCCGGGTCGGCGTCGCGGTCGCGCAGGAATTTGGCGATGGTGACGGCAAAGGCTTCCATGAACTCAATGCGGTCGATGTCGCCGAGCGTCAGCCCGGCGCGCGTCAGCACCTTGTCCATCGCGGCAAAGCCCGCAGTCAGCGACGCCGCGGGATCGCCGCCGCTCTCGGCAAAAGCAACCACGCGTGCGCGCGGCGCGGGGCCAAGGCCTGCGCCGCCGACAAGCGCGAGTCCCGCGCCGTCACAGATCGGTGGCGCGTGCGCGATGCCGTGAAGCGGCGCGAACGTCGCGTCTTCCAACACGCTTTTATATTGTTGCTGCAACTCGCCAAATGCGGGCGGTGCGGCGGCGAGCGATTCTGCCGTGGTTTGCGGCCGGATACATTCCTCACCCGTCAGCGGCCCCGTCGCGATCCGCGATTTTTGCAGCGCGGCGTTCTGGTCGGCCGCGCCCGCCTTTTGCTGCGAGGCGAGGGCGACGGCGTCGAGATCGGCGCGGGTCAGCCCTTCGGCATTGGCGAGGCGGTCGGCCGCAAGCACCGGCGGCACAAAGCGCGCGCGCGGCGGCAGTTCATCGTTCGTGTAGAAATCCGCGCGATCGCCGAGGAATGGCGCGCCGCTCATCGACTCGACCCCGCCCGCAAGGATGTGCGAGGCTTCGCCGCTCGCGACCTTGGCGACCGCCTGGCCGATCGCCGACAGTCCCGACGCGCAATAATTGTTGATGCTGTGCGCCGCGACCGTGTCGGGCAGTCCGGCATGGAGCTTTGCCAGCATCGCGATATGTCCGCCCTGCGCACCGCTCTGCGTGACGCAGCCGAGCAGCAGCGCGTCGGGGTTTCGTGCCGTGTCACCGCAGCGTTCGGCTAGCGCCGCTGCCTGCTGGCGCACCAGTTCCTGCGGGCTTAACCCCGCGAGCCCGCCATCGGGTCGTGCCTTGCCGCGCGGCGTGCGAACCGCGTCATACAGATAGGCGTTCAAAGGGTCAGACACCGACGACGAAGCTGACCGCGGTGGTCGCGCTGCCGCCGACGTTAAAGGTGGCGAAGTTGCGGGCGCCCTCGACCTGATAATCGCCGGCATTCCCGGTTACTTGCCGCCAGCTGTCGAGCAGCATTCGAACTCCGGTCGCGCCCACTGGATGTCCAAGCCCGATCAGCCCGCCCGACGGATTGACTGGCAGCTTGCCGCCGAGTGCGATCGTGCCATCTTCGATCGCGCGCCAGCTTTCGCCCGGCGGCGTGATGCCGAAATGATCGATCGCCATATATTCGGTGATCGAGAAGCAATCATGCACCTCGACGCCGTCGCACGCATAGACGTCGGGCATCTCGGCGCGACGAAGCGCGTCCATCATCGCCTTGCGAACGCTCGGGAAGACATAGGGCTCGCCGCGGCTGCCCGCGACCTTGGTCGAGTAGAGCAGAGGTGCGGTCGAATGGCCCCAGCCCTTGATCCGCGGCAGGCTGTCGACCGCGATACCGCGCCGTTTCGCATAGGCTTCCGCGACTTCGCGCGAGGCGAGGAAGATCGCCGCGGCGCCATCGGTAACCTGCCCACAATCGGATTTGCGCAAGCTGCCTTCGATCAGCGGATTGACCTCGTCATTCTCGTCCAGATGATCGTCGGTGACCGCCCAGCCGCGCGTCTGCGAATTCGGGTTCTTCTTGGCATTGGCGAAATTATTCGCCGAAATGCTGCGCAGATGCGCGCGGTCGAGCCCGAAGCGCTCGTCATATTCCTCGGCGACGCGCGCAAACATATATGGCCACAGATAGCGCGCTTCCTGCGCCTCGCGGCCCGCCCATGCGGCGGCACCCAGATATTCGGCGGCGCGCTGACCGGGGACGTTGCGCATCAATTCGATGCCGAGGACGAGGGCGAGGCCGTAACGCTCGGCCTCGATCTCTGCTGCCGCGGCAAGGATCGCGATGCTGCCCGAGGCGCAGGCGGCTTCGTGGCGCGAAGCGGGGACGCCCGCAAGGTCGGGATGGACATGGCCGAAGAATCCGCCCAGCTGGCCCTGGCCCGCAAACAACTCACCGACGAAATTGCCGACATGCGCGGTTTCGACCTCTTTGGGTTCGATGCCCGTTGCTGCAAAGGCAGCCTCGGCAACGTCGCGGAACAGTTCGAACAGCCCGCCGCCCTCGCGTTCCATGTTGCGCGCGAAATCGCTCTGCGCGCCGCCGAGAATGAAGACGTCCTTCGCCATGTCAGGCTTCCTTTTCCAAAGTCGCGAGCGCCATTTCGCGTACGTCGCTGCGCATCACCTTGTTGGTGACGTTGCGCGGCAGCGCGTCGAAGCGGAACAACCGCTCGGGCAGCTTGAACACCGCGAGATCCTTTTCGCGGAGATAGTCGGTGACTTCGCCGATCCCGACATCGTCTGGCCCGCGCGGGACATAGGCTAGGCCGATGCGCTCGCCCATTGTCGGATCGGGGAGCGAAAAGACGCAGGCTTCGGCGAGCAGCGGATGGCCGCCGAGCAGCTGGTCGATTTCTTCGGGCGAGATATTCACTCCGCCGCGGATGATCAGATCCTTGCAGCGCCCGACGAAGCGATAGAAGTCGCCGCCCTCAGCGATTTCGAACAGATCGCCGGTGCGGAACCAGCCGTCGTCGGTGAAGGCTTCGGCAGTGCGTTCGGGAGCGTTGTAATAGCCCTCAAACAAGGTCGGGCCGCGGATCTGCAACTCGCCCGAGACGCCGTCCTGATCGATCGGATCGCCGCCGCCGGGCGGGACGAGGCGGCTTTCGATATTCGGCGCGCGGCCCTCGCCATAGGGGCGCTGATAGGTGCCGCGGCGCGGGAACAGGCTCGCGCGCTTGTCGGGGTCGGGCATGTCGCCCTCACCGGTGATGAAGCTCATCCCCTCGTTCGACCCGAAGACATTGACGATGATGATGCCGAGCTTTTCCTGAAAGCCCCGCACCATGGCGGGCGCCAGCGGTGCCGATCCCGACGCGATCACGCGCAGGCTGGAGAGGTCAACTGACGCAAGCAACGCTTCATTCTGCAGCAGCATGTTGAGCACCGCGGGCGGCGCGATCGTCAGGCTGGGGCGCTCGGTCGCGATCTGTTTCAGATAGATGGCGGCGTCGAACGGATGGTGGAGCACCATCGTGCCCGCGCTGGTGAGCCAGCACATGGTGATGCCGCCGATGCTCGCCATGTTGATGAGCGGGAAGGGGTTGAGCAATATGTCGCCCGGCCCGACCTTCATCGCCTCATAGCCGGCGCCCGCGACCGCGATCCAGTGATTGTGGCTGCGCGGGACGCCCTTGGGCACACCCGTGGTGCCCGACGTCCAGCATATCGTGAAGATATCGTCGGCATCGACCGGGTTCGCCGCGACGTGCGCCGTCAGCGCGGCCTCGTCGCCCGCAGCCGTCGACAGGTTGAGCGCGTCCTCGGGCGGATTGGGGCCGAAAGTCATTAACCGGATGCCGCCAAGCAGCGGTGCTGCGACCCCGACATGGTCGCATCCTTTCACCGCCGTCGCGCAGACAAAGGCTTTGGGTCCAACGACGCCGATCATCGCCTTCAATTCGTGGCTGCGATATTGCACCGCCGCGGGGCTGACGATCGCACCAATTTGTGCGGCGGCGAAATAGAGCGCGACGAACTCGCTGATGTTCGGAAGCTGGACGAGCAGAACATCGTCCTTCGCGATCCCCGCCGCGACCAGCGCACCGGCAAGTCGGTCGACCTCGGCCTTCAGCGCAGAATAGGTCAGCCGCTGCGGCGCGCCGAACGCGAAATCCTCGCGATTGGGCGCGTCGACCAGCGCCAGCCGCTCGGGATGCGCGACGGCATTAGCGAAAAACAGATCGGCGAAACTCTTGTCGCCCCACCAGCCGCTGGCCCGGTGCTGCTGCCTCTTATCCTCACCCGCTGCGATCATCTCAGGCGGCCAGCACGCTGTTTTCGCCGATGCCGATATCGTCGCCGCTCGCCCAGACGGTGTGCGTGCCCGAACAAATGCGCTCGGGAAGGATGATCCGGCACACTGGCCCCGCCGCGATATTCTTGGCGTCGATCAACACGCATTCGGATTTGTCGGTTTCGAGGTCGGCGATGAAAGAGACGAGATAGCCGTCGTCCTCGTCCTTCGCATTAATTCGCGGGGCGAAGGGGGCTTCGCTGCCGAAGCGGCCGGGTCCGAATTCATAGGACTCGCTCGTCCGCGCCTTGAGGTCATGCTTCACCAGTCCGCGGAACAGGAACCAGCCGGGCTCGGGAATCGCGCTATAGGCATAGCGGTACGGTTTGCCCGCATAGCGGTGGTTGAACATCCCGAATTCGAGATCGCGATCGTCGAGCCTTTCCTCGACCGTTGCGCCGGTGACGAGGTTGAAGCGCCAGCGGTGGAGACGCGGTTTGAGCAAGCCCTGATCGAGATAGGCCATCATCCGCTCGAGCCCGTCGGGCGCGTTCGGATAGGATTTGGGCATCGGCTCTTCCTGATAATAGCCGTCGAGGATGATTTCGTCGCCTTCCTCCCACGCATTCAGCCAGTGGAGCGTGTAGGTCGGATCGGCCTCGAACCATCGGATATCTTCGGGCTGGCCGTGCCGCGGAATGATCGCGAAGCGCGTTTTCTCGTCGGGGTGGAACTGGACAACATGCAGCCGCTTCTCGAGCAATTCCTCGTTCCAATAGAGCGGCATGTCGTTGAGGATCGTGTAATTTTGCGTGAACGCCATATCGTGCGGCAGGCGCGGCCCGGCGAGCGGGACGGGGATATAATGTTTGAGCTTATTGTCTGCCCCGACGACGCCATAATGCATGAATGGCGCGTGCTTCGAATAGTTGAAGAACATTAGCTCGCCGGTAGCGAGGTCGACCTTGCAATGCGCCGATATGCCGTCGAGCGGCACCCAGCTTTCGGTGCCGAACTGTTCGAGCGTGAATGGGTCGAGCCTGTAGGCCTCGCCGCACTGATAAAAGGTCGAGATGATCTTGCCCGCATGGATCGCGACGTCGGTCGAGGATGAATCCTTCAGCCATTCCTGCGCGCCCCAGCCGTGGCGCGTCGATTTATGCGGCGGCTCCATCAGCCCCGCCCACAGCGAGCGGCCGGCTTCCTTTTCGGCTTCGAACCCCTTGGTACGCACGAAGCGGCTGCGATAGCTTGCGCGGCCGTCCTTGAAGCTGATCGAATGGATGAATCCATCGCCGTCGAAGGGGTGATAGCGGCCGATCGGTTCATGCACCTGATTTTCGCCGGTGCGGACATAAACGCCGTCGATATCGTCGGGGATCGTCCCGATCACTTCGCCATCACCATTGGCGAAGATCGCATTCCATTCGTTGAACGTCGGCCGCCACGCGCCCTTCATATAGGGATGGTCGTTCGGCTGGATCGTCGACTGGATCGTTTCGACTAACTCGGCAGTCATGCGATGGCTCCTTCGGCAGGTGCAAAGCGCGGGCGCGCTGCGGCCGCGTCATATTCTTTCACAAGGCGATCGACGATTTCGGCGACCGGTTCAACGCCGCGCACCGCTCCGACGCCCTGTCCGGCGGACCAGACATTCTTCCACGCTTTCGCGTCATCCTGGGCGTCCGAGAAGTTGGGGCGCTTGTCCTCGGGCATGTTGGCGGGATCATATCCTGCCGCGATCAGGCTCGATTTCAACCAGTTGGCGGTCACGCCGGTGATGCCTTTCGAAGGCACGATATCCTCGGCGCCCCCGGCGACGATCATATCCTTATACTCCGGAACCGCCATGCTTTCGGTGCAAGCGATCAGCGAGGTGCCGAGATAGGCGAAGTCGGCGCCGAGAATCTCGGCCGCGCGAATGGCGTGGCCGGTCGAGATCGCCCCGCCAAGCACGAGCGGGCCATCCCAGAATTGCCGAACCTCTTCGACAAAAGCGAACCCTGCCGTCGCGCCGGTGTGCCCGCCCGCACCCGCGGCGACGAGGACGAGCCCGTCGACCCCGGCGGCAGCAGCCTTGCGGGCGAAGCCGACCGAATTGACATCGGCGAACACCAGCCCGCCATAGCCATGGATATCCTCGACCACGCGCGCCGGACTGCCGAGCGCGGTGATGACGAGCGGCACCTTGTGGCGCACAACGCACGCGAGATCTTCGGGAAGCCGGCTGTTCGATGGATGGACGACCAGATTGACCGCCCATGCTGCGGCTTCGGGATCGTTCGACAGCGCGGTGTCGATCCGGCTGATCCAATCCTCGAGATCGGCCGAGGTGCGCGCGTTGGGAGCGGGGAAGCTGCCGATCACGCCTGACCGCGATGCGGCGATCACCATCTCGGGACCCGACACCAGAAACATGGGTGCGGCGATTGCGGGCAGGCGCAAATAGCGCGTAAGCGCAGGTGGAAGGCCGTGTCCCGGCAAGATGGTTCCTCTCTCAAATTATCTGACTTGCATAACGATACTTAAAGCCCTTATGAGTCGCAAGGCAAGAAAAACATCGCGGGCGGTGGTCGCCAAGACGATGATGCGTGGGAGGACCCTATGAACAGAAATTTTGTTGCGCTGCTCGCT
>JAURVS010000113.1 GCA_030655355.1 Sphingopyxis sp. | reverse complement strand
CCCACGCCGGGAACATAAATGACGACCAAAGGCAAGCCACTCCGCCGAACCAAAGCAGAACAGCGCGAGGGAACACTTGCACAGATTCTGGACGCAGCGGAATATCTCTTCGGACAGCGCGGACTGTACGGCGTGACGCTGAAAGACGTAGCCTCGCTGGCAAATGTGCACACGTCGCTGCTTCATTATTATTTTGCGGACAAGAAAGCGATGTTCGACGCGGTGTTTGCGCGTCGCGCCGGGGTTACTGCAGAGCGGCGTTCAGTGGCGCTGGACGAGTATATGGCCGGACGAACCGATCCGCCGACAGTGGAAGGCGTGCTGCGCGCCTATCTCGACACCGACCTTGACCTCTACATGACAGGCGGCGAGGGTTGGCGAAACTACGCCGCGCTCGGCGCGCAGGTCGCGATGGCCCCGGAATGGGGCGCAAAATTGTTCGACACGCACTTCGACCCGGTGGTGCTCAAAATGATCGGCCTGTTGAAACAGGCCCTGCCTGATTGCCCTGAAGAGGATATTTTTTGGGGCTATCATTTCGTCACGGGGGTGCTGGTGCAGACGCTGGCTCGTACCGGTCGAATTGACGTGTTGTCGGACGGCCTGTGTCGATCAGATGATTTCAGCGCGATAAAGGCCCGGATGGCGCGCTTTCTCGCCTTTGGTTTCGAAGGGATTTGTCAAGACCGCGCGGCGGAGCGCAACCGTCTTACGAACTGACGCCGGCGCTCATCGTTTTAGACTGGCCACCGAGAAAATGACCGCCGTTTCCTGGTGCGTCGAGCGTTACCAGATCACGCAGGCCTGCCCGGCTCCGAGCATTGGATGTTGCAGCATAGACGGCCGGGTCCGTCAGATCGGCCCGCTAACCGAAACAAAGAAGGGCACCGAACACGAGAGTTTCGTGTCCGGTGCCCAATATGGGGAGCCACCAGCGCTGACCCCCGCCTTCTGACTCAGAAAGAAACGCTCGCGCGAACGCCATATTGACGCGGCGCTCCCGCGAGCCGCTTGGTGCCGTTGATTGCCGCGACATAATGCTCGTTGGTCAGGTTGGTGGCATAAGCGCCAATCGTCCAGTCCCCGGTCGTCAGCGTCAACTGCGCGTTCAGGATGTCGCGTGCGGGCAGTCGATCGCCCAGCGCTGCGTTCTGGAACAAGGTCGCCCAGACAGCGCCGGTATGCGAATAGTCAACGCGCGGCGTCAGCACCGCGCCGCTACCCAAGGGAATCGCATATTGCGCGCCGGCACTCAGCGTCAGTTCCGGCGCATAAGGCTGATCGCGTCCACCAATCGCGATGCAGCGCGCCGTCGCTGGCCCACTCGCCACATTGCACCCGGCCGGCGCAGCGCCGAGCCGCGGATCGGAAGCAAAAAAGGTGCCGAGGTCGGTCCGTGCGATCCCGGTCGCGAAGTCAAAACTGAATGCGTCGATGTTGGCCTGCATTGAGAACTCGACACCGTACAGCTTCGTGTCGCCCGCCATATTGTAGGTGGATGAAACGTTCGGCGAGCGCGGGTCGACGATGCTGACCTGGAACTTCTTGTAGACGTTGTAATAGCCGCCCAGTTGGGCGCGCAGGCGACCGTCCAGGAATGTGCCTTTCCATCCCAGTTCATAATCGGTTACGTCTTCTGCATCGAAGGCAAATGGCGGGACCCCGAACAGATTTGGCCCGTTCAGCCCCCCGGCTTTCGATCCGGTCGCGACGAACGCATAGACGAAGTTGCTGGCATCGATCGTCCAGTTGATCGCGGCCTTACCGTTGAGGCGCTTGGCCGATGTAAAGTCGTCTTGCGTCAGCACCAGCGAAGGGATTTGAGGCGTGCTGGCCCGTGCGCGGTTGGCCGAGGTCGTGCGCGACCAACGCGCACCTAGCGTCACCTGAAGTGCGTCGCTCAGCTGGTAACCGATCTGGCCGAACGCGGCGAGCGCGGTCTTGGGATTGGTACCGACCGTGGTCACATCGATGTTGAGCGGCACGAAGGTATTCGGCGTGACATCTTCGACAAGACCGCCTTCGGGAATGAAGATCTTGTCGTGTTGCCAGAAGCCGCCAAGCACCCAGGTGAAGGGGCCGGTATCGGGCGAGACGATGTTGAATTCCTGCGACCAGATCTCTTCGGTGATCTTGTTGCTGCCCTGCTTCGCCGGTGCGGCCGGTGTGCCCGGCACCGCGGTGTTGTCATTGTCAGTGCTGACCTGAGTCGTGCCGCGCTGAAAACCGCTGATCGAGCGCAGGATCAGGCCGCTGTCGAACGTGTAGGAAATGTTGCCGACGATCCGTCCGAATTCATCACGCCCTGCCAGAAAGGCATCGTGCTCGACCAGCAGTGG